>SKHH01000129.1 GCA_007117055.1 Lishizhenia sp.
ACCTTATATGGTATTGACGTATTTGTAAAGAAAGAATTCAGAGGGTTAAAAATCGGAAGACGTCTGTACGAATACCGTCAACAATTATGTGAAAGCTTAAATTTAAAAGGTATTGTTTTTGGTGGTAGGATTCCAAATTATCACGAATACTCCTCCTCCATTACTCCTCGAAAATACATTGAAAAGGTACGAACCAAAGAAATTCATGATCCGGTTCTAAACTTTCATTTGTCCAATGATTTTGTTCCTGTAAAAATCCTTAAAGGTTATTTAGAAGGCGACAGAGCATCAAAAGAATATGCCGTTTTAATGAAATGGTACAACATTTACCATGAAAAACCTTCCACAAAAGCTGCTTACATCAAAAAAGATGTTCGGTTAGGTCTTGTACAATGGCAAATGCGTCCATACAATGATTTGGAGTCTTTGATGAAACAAGTTACTTTCTTTGTAGATGCTCTTAGTGCCTATAAAGCTGACTTTGCATTATTCCCTGAATTTTTCAACGCTCCGTTAATGGCACAATACAATCACTTAGGGGAACCGGAGGCTATTCGTAAACTAGCTGAATACACCGAAACTATTGTTCAAGATTTCTCACAACTTTCTGTGTCTTACAACATCAATATAATTACTGGTAGTATGCCAGAAATGGTTGATGGAAAACTATATAATGTAGGTTATTTATGCCGAAGAGATGGCTCTATTGAGCGCTTCGAAAAACTTCACGTTACTCCCGATGAAAAAAAATGTTGGGGTATCTCTGGAGGAGAATCGCTTAAATCTTTTGATACCGATTGCGGTAAAATTGGTATACTCATATGCTACGATGTTGAATTTCCTGAATTACCTCGAATTCTAGCCGACGAAGGAATGAACATCTTGTTTGTACCGTTCTTAACCGACACCCAAAATGGATATTCGCGTGTACGATTCTGTGCACAAGCTAGAGCAATTGAAAATGAATGTTATGTTGCTATTGCAGGAAGTGTAGGTAACCTTCCAAATGTAGATAATATGGATATTCAATATGCCAAATCCATGGTTTTTACTCCCTGTGACTTTGCTTTCCCCACTGAGGGAATTAAATCCGAAGCTACGCCCAATACCGAAATGATACTAATTGCAGACGTAGACATTGACCAAATCAATGAATTACACAATTACGGAAGCGTTAAAAACCTAAAAGACAGAAGGAAAGATATTTACCAAGTAGTGAAGAAAAAATAGATTCAGGAATAAGAAAACTTTACGTAAGTAACATCAAACAAAATATATGGTGAAAAACATCCATTCAATTGACGAGAAAAAGTTATCTTAGGGGCTCTAAAAAAAATCAATACTATGATAAAAAATGTAGCAGTTATAGGAGCAGGAACAATGGGTAATGGAATTGCGCATGTTTTTGCACAATTTGGATATAAAGTTGCGCTAATCGATGTTTCTGAGGTGTCATTAGAAAAAGGGATGAAAACCATTGAGAAGAATTTGGATCGCATGGTGAGTAAAGAAAAAATCTCTGATAACGACAAAAAAGAAACACTTGGTAGACTAACGACTTATACAAGCATAAAAGAAGGAGTGAGCAGTGTTGATTTAGTAGTTGAAGCGGCTACGGAAAACATTGACTTGAAGCTCAACATATTTAAAGAATTAGATGAAGTAACCAAAGATCATGTGATTTTAGCGACAAACACTTCTTCCATCTCTATTACAAAAATCGCAGCTGTAACGCAACGACCAGATAAGGTAATCGGAATGCATTTCATGAATCCAGTACCTGTAATGAAATTAGTTGAAATCATTAGAGGTTATTCCACTTCAGATGACGTGACAAACCTCATCATGGAAACTTCAAAAGCATTGAAAAAAGTGCCTGTTGAAGTAAATGATTACCCTGGTTTTGTGGCTAATCGTATTTTAATGCCAATGATCAACGAAGCAATTATCACCTTACACGAAGGAGTTGCTGGAGTGGAAGAGATTGATACTGTTATGAAGCTAGGAATGGCTCACCCGATGGGACCTCTTCAATTGGCTGATTTTATAGGATTAGATGTTTGTTTGGCTATTATGGAAGTACTTTACGAAGGGCTTGGAAACCCAAAATATGCGCCTTGTCCGTTATTGGTAAACATGGTTACAGCAGGAAAAAAAGGAGTAAAAACTAGCGAAGGTTTCTACGATTGGTCGCATGGCACAAAAGACCTTGTGGTAGCTGATAACTTTAAATAGTAGAATATGTAAAAGGTTTAACCTTTAAAGAAATGAAAGCAGTGGACGGGTAGTCGCTGCTTTTTTTATTCAGCATGTATAGAAAAGACTAGGTTAACTCGGTTTATTGATAAATTCCCTATTGCAAATCCAAACTACTCCACCACAGGAAGACAGGCTGCTACCTTTAGAAATGCTATTAATATTTCGACTTTTCACAACGAAAACCCATAAATAATTCGGGTTAATATGTATATTTATAGAATCAAACTGAATAGATTATGGAGTTTTTTATCGATACAGCGAATTTGTCTGAAATAAAAGAAGCGAATGAGATGGGAATATTAGATGGTGTTACCACGAATCCCTCGCTAATGGCAAAAGAAAATATTTTTGGAAAAGAAAACATCAATAAACATTACCGCCAAATTTGCTCCATTGTAAATGGTCCTGTTAGTGCTGAAGTCATTGCTACTGATTATAAAGAAATGGTTCAAGAAGGATTAGCGCTTTCTGATTTACACGATAATATTGTTGTTAAAATACCGATGACAGCTGAGGGTATCAAAGCTATTCGTTACCTTTCTGATAAAGGAATTCGTACCAATTGCACCTTGGTTTTTTCGGCTGGACAAGCACTCATTGCTGCGAAAGCAGGAGCTACTTATCTTTCTCCATTTCTAGGTCGTTTAGATGATATAAGTGCAGATGGCGTTGGTCTAGTAGCTCAAATCAGAACCATTTATGACAACTATCAATTTTCAACCAAAATATTAGCTGCCTCTATTCGTCACCCGATGCATATCACACAATGTGCAGAAATCGGAGCCGATGTCGTAACAGCTCCATTAAAAGCCATTCAACAGCTGATTAAACACCCTTTAACGGATAGCGGTTTAGCACAGTTTTTAAAAGATGCTCAAAAGGGAGGGTAATCAAGGTTAACGCATGCTTTTTTGTTTAAAAAAAGCTACCCCAACTATTTCATCATCCACTACACCAAATAAGCCTTGGCTTCTCTATTGAGGTCTACTTCTACCCTATCTTGTAAGGTGGTCGATAACGTTAATCCGATATAATCACAACGGATCGGAAAACGACGGTGTTTCCTATCGACTAAAGCGGCGGTTTTGATGCGGTAAATGGGTTCTTCTAATAGCTTGGCCAATGCGTACTGCATGGTTCTTCCTGAATTAATTACATCATCCACCAAAATCACAGTGTCGCTGTCTAGGTTATCGATAGGCACCGAGACTTCAATTGGATCCGCAAAAGGATCCGTTTTGTTGATTTTAATTTGACCTACAATCAACTCTTG
>SKHH01000277.1 GCA_007117055.1 Lishizhenia sp.
ACAGGTGGTGTAAATGCTTGTCCATCGGTTACATTATTATTCCAAGATACGTCAGCCCCGTCTGGATTGGTTGCTGTGAGCGTAATAGATTCACCCTCACAAATTGAAATGTCATTTCCAGCGGATAGTTCAGGAGAAGATACCACTTGAATGGTTGCCGAAGTATTTAATGGAAAAATACAATTTCCTATTTCATACTGTGTAAGTGTTAGTGTAACATCAGATGTAGATTCGCCAATAATAATCTCGGCTTGACCACTTGCATCAATAAGAATAGGGCTTGGAAAATTGGCACCTGTAATTGAAAAGTCTACACTTGTATTTGGTGTTCCCGAAATGATAAAAATAGCATCGTCATTTTCGCAAATGGAATCATCTGATTGTATAGTTGGTTCTTCTGGTGCTGTACCTGAAACCTCCCATTGACAGGAATTGTTGTTGAAAGTAGCTGTCTCATAACACGCTACTTCGGGTTGTTCGGGTTGTGTACCTGTAATTTCCCATTCACATGTTTCATCGTTAAAGTTGGCTGTTTCATAACAAGCTGTTGGAGGTTGCACACTCGCACTTATAACCTCAATGGTTAGTTCAACAGACTCAGCACATTCGTCGGGATCTGGTGTAAATGTATAGGTAGTTGTTGCAGAATTATCTATTGCGGGCGACCATGAACCAGAAATTCCATTAATCGAAGTGTTAGGCAGTGGGTCGAGGTTGTCTCCTTCACAGATCGGGTCAATAGGGTCAAATTCAGGAGTAACTGTAGAACCAGAAGTTTCGCAGTTTCCATCATTACAGTCATTAATTGAAGGGGCGCCATTATTTTCCCAGTTTGAACTTCCGTCAGGTATTCTGTGCATTACCTGACCAAGACTTGGACCAGGTCCTGCGTATGATACTCTTGGATCACTTTGAGGGATGTCGCTAGGTCCCTGTAACGATGAAAGAGCGGTACATCCATCACCTGGAGCTATGTTGTTAGGAGGGTCTGAAATCGTAGAGGCACTACCCCAATCATTTGCATTATTGGCCCAATAAACCGCATCAACAGGCGCTCCCGAATCATCGTATAGCATTACAAAATGACTTGTATTATTTAAATACCACCGATTATTTCCACTTGCCATATTTGCCGTTCCACAAAAGTCGTATAAATTGAAAGTAGCATTTGTATTTGGTCCACCAATACTCACAAATCCTAGTGGAGGAATAACTGTACCTTGAGGAAAACGAAACGTTCCGGATTGCGCTTGTAAGAATCCCCTAGTTCCAATTATAAAACACGATATATCAACGGGCTCACAAGGATTCGTGTTATACAATTCTATATATTCATTTCCAGCAGACGCCGAGGAACATTCGCGCAGGGACTGAACTGCGGCTGCTGTAAAATCTGGAGCAGGTACTGCATTTACTTCATTAATTACGACTTGAGTTAAAGCAAATTCTTGAAGTAAAAAAAGTATAAAAAAACTGACTAATATTTTATTAGACTGTAGCATGTGTAATTTTCAATTAATTTCATTTTATAGCTCTGAACGTTTGTCGCTCAATTAGGAATCTCAATTTACGCCAACTTCGTGAGTGATCGATTAAATAAAATGTTTTGTTATCTTACTAGTGATTACAATTTATTTCATGATTTATATAAACGGCTTATAATCATTTAACTATGAAATATTATGGGTTGAAATATGGCTAATGGTAAAATTAACTAAAAGTAGAGCTGTAGAGACCCCGATATGATGTACTTAAGGCAATAAACATTACTTTTCGATTTGTCTTATTTATGTGTAATGAAAATGATTTACACTAATTCCACGAAATGGATAAATACATAAGGTTGACACGGTTTTTAGAACAAAACGAATAAATAGATTAGCAAGTAATTAAAGAAAGCTGTTTTTTCTAATTGGAACTGCTTTTAGCACTATTCTAACGAAGGAGCAAAATCTGGAAAATAGTGTTTTATTTGATGAACTTGGTCGTTGGAAAAACAAGCTTTAAATTCGGTTAAAGTGGTACGAATTAAATAGCGAGAATGTAAAAACTCAGGATCAACAAGTGAGACATTTTTATCTGAAATCTTTAATTCAAACTGCCCCGTATCATTATGAAAAACACTTTCTTGACTTAATTTAGTGTCTGCATATTTGTTCCAAAACTCTACCATCCTAAATTTAGTAATTGCCATATCGCTGTGAGTAAGTTTGGAATTTACCTTTCGAGCTAGAACAAATACAACCCAATTAGCAAAAGGCTTCAACAGTTTTGAAACAGTAACTTCTTCAGTAAACACATTTTGTGTATTTACTGAACGGAATGTTAGCTCAATAAAATACACTTTTTCCATTTCACGATAACCCACCTCTGCTCCGAGAAAAGAAACCTCTTCGTCCAAAGGAGCTAGCATACTGCTTTCAGGTCGTTGCGCAATCAATGACTTAACACTTTGCATTTTATAAACACCGAAAAATGATAATGTTAAAAGCCCTAGTGTATTTATTCCAATCAACAACGATAATAGTCCATATGCGTAAAATGGTCTCAAGGGTTCTCCAAAAATGAGTACGGCAGGCAAATAGATTTGTGATATAACAAATAGGGTTACAAGCGAAACGAAAAAGTAATACAATGGTTTAGAACTCCATAACTTTATTACGTTTTTTAAGAGGGCATAAGAAACCAATAAAATAGCAAGTGATGAAAGCAGTGAATCAAAAACGATGACGGTATTGATCACATTAGAATTGTCTATAAAGAAACGCTCTAATGAACTAAAAAGAGTGGTAATTAAGATAAAAAATATCAAAACTGAGAAAACCCACTTTTCTGGGTTTTCGAAAAAAGCATATTTCGCTTTGAACTGCTTGAAAACATTGGGAAAATATGGAAGGGATGCAATTAAAAAGAGGTTGCTAAATGCTGATAACACTCTATCGCTCACAGCATTTACGAGAGAGGCAAAGTCGGGCTCTGAGTATTTGTAAATACCAACAACAGCCCAGCTGGCAAACGCCATTGACACAAATAATAACAACCGATTTACACCATGTTTGTCCTTATAGTGATACCACAACAAGAAGAAAATCACAGCATATATAGTTGTCATGCTAATGAGTGTAAGTAAATATAATTCTTTTGTGGTAACCATTTTTGTTTTAATGTTCTAAATTAATTCGGCGTTAGCCATCAAAATTAAATAGAATTTATTTAATCAGGCTATCGATTTATTCGTTTCACTGAAAAATATATAAAAATTTACTCTTATTGGATGTTATTCGCTCATGAAAATAATTTGGATTGGTTTTCATCTCACGCTTATATTATGAACAACAAGACTTTAATAGGAGCAGCGAGTTCAATGCATTCAAATAATACGGTTTTTTTTATTTGGTTTATTTATTATTGCTTGAATTTAGCTCTCTTTATCAGATAAAACTGCGAAAACAAAAAGGCGGAGAAATTTCCGCCTTTTCCTTACCTAAATATACTACTACTACTACATTAGGTTTGTTAGG
>SKHH01000185.1 GCA_007117055.1 Lishizhenia sp.
TGTTATAACCGAAGCTTGAATATCCGCTGTTCCAGAGGCAGTTAATGTGCCATTCACTAAACTCCAATTGGTACCTGAAGTACCTGTTTCACCAGAAGCAGAAATTGTAAGTGTTTGTGCATTCAAAGAAAAAAACGAAAAGCAATAAAAGAAAAAGACAATAAAAGTTTTCATAAAGATTATTTGATAAAATATAAATGACGTAAAAAAAGCGCTGTCAAAAACTGCGGTTTTAATTTCATTTTTGACTTGGCAAAAGTAGATGCCTATGAAGGAATAGAATCGACCTCAACCAGGGTTAAATTTTAATTTTTTTTGACAATATTTTAAGATATTTTACAAATTATCCAATTAAATTATCTTAAATTTACGTTTTGTCATTAGGCTAAACTATTTAATCATTAAATGCTCTATATCAAATCATAATGAGTTTAAAAGTTAAAAAAAATATCTTTCTTGCTGGTATAGTGATGGTATTAAGCTTTGGTATGTTCGCCCAAACCAAAGACACGATACTACAAACCATCTTCTCAGATCCACTTTTTTATAATATTGTAACGGATGGAAATGGTCAAATTTATGCAGGTACATCAGAAGGAATCTTCGAAATCTCAGGTGTGAATTTAAAACCGTATGCTGCAAAACGTGGCTACATACGTATCGACAAAAATGGAAAACCCGTGGTGGACCAAGACGGAATCAAGTACCATCGGGGCACCAACTACAAACACCTTCTTCCCTATGCTCCTAAAGAAGATATATGGACGTATTATGCAAGCAACAATAATCTATTTTACCTATGCGCAGGGGGCAAGCTCTATCTTTTCGAGATCCTTCCTTTTCAAATCAATTATGAAAACCACAGTATTCGTAGTATTTCGAAAAATCTAGTTGGCACCTATTCTGGCATTTACCTGCAGCAAGAAAAACTGCCAGAACCTGCCCCACGATTTACTAATGGTTTCGTTCGAGAATTTGAAGGACGAGGATTTATTTGCAGTTATCCCTTATACATTATAGAAAAAAACGCAATGCAAACGGGAAAAATTGAATTGGGAGTAAACTTCAGAATTCATGATGAACCTGACAATTTACTGGTATGTGATATTGCATTGAGTAAGGATAAAAAAACGTATTTCATCGCCACGCAGAATAAATTAATTCGTGCAGATACAAACTTTTCTAAAGAAGAAATCTTATTCCAAAAAGAAGACTTAAATAGCCCCGTATTCTTAATTCCAGGCAATGATACAAAAATGATGTTTGCTGCGGAAAACAACCTTATTTCCTTACATTATAGAAATGGGAAGCTGAAATTTGAACAAGAATTACCTGCCAATATTATCGCTGGTTGTATCGTTGATAATGTTGCATATCTCCTAACTAAAGAAGGCTTATATCGATACACCAATGATGGAAGCTTTGAATATCTAGAAACATTAGAACAAGCACATAGCATTGTTTCTATTAATGACGATCAACTGATTATTGGAACAAACTTTGGTCTTTTTCATTACAGCTTAATTCCACGTACTTTATCATTATTAATCAATAATGTGGAATTCAACAGAAACGCATTATATGTAGAGAGCCATTCGGATGCTTCAAAATCGATAATTCATGCAGGATCTCTTAATGGCTTATACAGCTTCCCTGCTTCAAAAATACCAGAACTTATTGAAAGAAATACAATGAAAATCAATTCAATATCAATAGAAAAATCAAGCGTCATTGGGCTAAGTTCACTTTTAGTACTTTTTATTATTAGCTTGGGCTTTATCGTTTTTTACTACCATAAAAGATTACGATCTGCCAATCGAGCATTCGAAAGTTTAAAACCAAAAGAAGCTGTGTCTCGCGAGCAAATTGAACAATTTATAACAGAAAATTTAAACAAAGCCAGTGTAAAATCCATCACCGATGCCTTCGACCTCAATGCACCCAAACTATACGCAATATTTGCGCCCGAAAAACCTGGTTCGTTCATCAACGAACAAAGAATAAAGGTGGTAAAGCAACTCAAAGCAGAGGGCAAAACATTACACGAAATTGCCGAAGCATCTGGATTTAGTGTAGAATACTTGAAGAAAATACAGGGAAAAATTGGAGGAATGCAAGGCTAGCTTTGTAGAAAAACGTTGAACTTTTAACTCAATTCTTAATGCAGCGCACCGAAAAACCATATGACCTGCCAAGCGACATGAAAGCAGGATTTTGAAATACACCAAGACGACGAGCGTTATTTCCATCTATATTACTGGTCCAATAAGTCGCTGAACTGCCTTCACTATCAAGCCCTCCATTATCATTCAATCGACCTCCGGCTAATGATAGATTTAAAACACCTGTAGAGGGATTATTCCAAGCTGGCTGCTCAGCTATCCACTCCGCTTCACTGGGGACTTTAAATCCTTGAGGACATGGATTGTTAATCCCGTTTACGCCTTGCCATAAATCATTATTTGGCGTGCTGCGCCAATCCGTAGTCGTTCCACTAACAATAATAAAAAGCCCATTTCCGGGTTGATCCGTGCTACTTAAGGTAGTCGTAGTGCCAGAAGTGGTAACGCCATCTCCTGTAAAACGATGTACACACTGATGGCCATCCGCACCCCTACCCCACTGAAAAAGTGAACCATAGGATTGTGCATCGGTATTACTTAATGCCGCTCTGCTCGCCCCTAGATTTCTATCCATCCAGATTTTACTCGTAATAGGACTCGTTACTTCCACAACCTCCGTAGCCGCACCGCAGTGCACATACGAAGACGAATAGAAGGTAGTAACCACACTTCCATCTGAAGCACTAATCCAATTCGTACCGTCAAAAAACTCCAAGGCTTTGTTGGTAGAATTATATATCATCAAGCCTTCTGCTGGGCTAGAAATACCATCACGCTCCGATGTAGTCATCCGCGGCGGCAAAAAACCTTTATCCGTGCTTTGTAATTCTAAAATGGAGGAGGCATTAGGTGTGTTTGTGCCAATACCTACTTGGGCGGTAACGCTGTTTAAGCCAAAGAAGGTGAGCGAGATGAAGATAATTGGTTTTTTCATTTCCTATTTGTTAAGGGGGTGAGGAAGTGAGGGGGTAAGGAAGTGAGAATGGGGAGTTGAGAACATTTCTCCCCGTCAAGCTTCAACTTTTCTCTTTTAACTTCTAACTTTTAACTAAAAATACCATCATGCTTTACAACACATTAAGAGAATCAAATATACACATACATGTGTTACATTTTGGTTATTTTTTGAAATAAAAAAGCGGTGAAGAAAATCACCGCTTTGATGTGTTTATAGAATTAATTGTAGAAAGTAAAGGAATGAACCTTTTATTTTTCAGTCTCCACCTTAATCCTCTTCGCACCATACGCCGCTCCCGCAGCCAACAGCGCCACAATACCACCGTCAAGTGGCACAGGATCGGTAGTAGGCGGCAACGGCTGCGCGTAGGCGTAGCAGACAAGAAGAAGAAGGGTGAGGGTTATGATTGACTTCATGATA
Source organism: Lishizhenia sp. (assembly GCA_007117055.1). Taxonomy (GTDB): domain Bacteria; phylum Bacteroidota; class Bacteroidia; order Flavobacteriales_D; family Crocinitomicaceae; genus CSBr16-161. Next base: position 3,502 of record SKHH01000185.1, read on the forward strand.
A
>SKHH01000192.1 GCA_007117055.1 Lishizhenia sp.
GCTAAAGAAAAAGGAGCATTCCCCGGATTTGATTACGATCAATTCGTTAAGTCTGGATTTGTTCAAAAAATTCTTCCTTATCTTCCAGAACAATACAAAAATGACTTAAAAACTACAGGTATCCGAAATGTAACGTTATTAACAGCAGCACCTGTAGGAACAACTGGTACAATGATTGGAACGTCAACTGGAATCGAACCTTACTTTAAGTTTAAGTATCTTCGAACAGGACGATTAGGAACATCAGAGGTTAACGAAAAAATTGTTGAAGATTACAAAGCAGAATCAAAGCAAGAAGATCTTCCTTCATTTTTCATTACAGCCGATCAGATTAAGCCAATCGATCATGTACTTGTGCAAGCAACAATTCAAAAATGGATAGATAGTAGTATTAGTAAAACCGTTAATATGCCAAGCACAGCCACGGTAGAGGATGTTGCTGACGTTTATAACACAGCCTATGATTACGGGTGTAAAGGTGTAACTGTATATAGAGATAAATCTATTGATTCACAAGTGCTGCACGTAGAGGAAGTAGCCGCTACAACAGAAGCAACTGAAACAAAAGTAAATACAATAGATGAAAAATCCGCATATACAGTTCGTCCCAATGTTATCAAAGGTCAAACGGAAAAGGTAAAAATGCCTGGTGGTAAGCTTTATGTTACAAGCAATTTTACCGATGAAGATGGAATTGTTGAGATGTTCATCTCGGCCGGAGAACGAAGCACGGAAGTAAATGCTCTCTGTAATTACATCGGAAGGCTTATATCGATTGCCAGAAAGTATAATGTTCCATTACAAGACATTGTAAGTCAAGGGTATAAAGTGCCCGGAGGAGAACCCTTCTTTTATAAAGGTTTTTTAGATAAAAAAGGCAGATTATTAAAAAATATACCGTCAACGATTAGTCACATATTAAATCGTTTTTTATCTAAAGATGATGTTGTAAGTATAGACGTTAGCGATCCCTGCCCTTCATGTGGAAAGAATTTACGTATTGAAGAAGGATGCAAAAATTGTCCAAACTGTGGATTTTCTAAATGTAGTTAATTGATCATACAGGGGGTCGTTAGACCCCCTGTATTAATATTTTGGAGGAATGGATATGAATACTGTCTATGCATCAGATTGGATACTACATGCTACAGCAGGAGGCTTATTAGGAGGGTATTTCCATCCTATTATTGCTTTTATTGTAGGAATTATAACGCATGGAATACTTGATGTTTTTGTTGATGAATATATGCCCTATCCGTTTATGAAATACTGGTGGTGGTTCAGCATTCAAGTTATTGTCGTTGTAATTCTAATTATGATATCACCTATCAATATGGTTTTTGGTATTTTGGGTAGCATTACACCAGATATAGTCGATGGTATCTATGGCTTTTCTACTAAAAAAAAAGGCGGGCTAAATATCCCATCTAGTTTCACAAAAAAAGGATACAATGCTTGGGTAAAGAACAGCAATTGGAATGCTGGAAAATTACTTTGTCCTTTTCATAAAGCAAGTGCTTTACGGGTAACATACACTCTTATGTTGATCGAAAACATTATGATATGTGGTATTGCTTTACTTATTTACATCATTGATTTATTTTCCAAAGAATTGTAATATGCACAGAAAGGAGTTTTCTTTTGATACATTTTTCTAGACATCCAGATTACCCAGCTGTCTATACAGCAAAGGTTACAGGAGATGCGAAAGAATTTCAAAATGATCTTAGCGTTTTGAAAAAACAAAATGGAAATCGATACGATGCCAACAGTAAAGAGTGGTTAATTCCGTTCTGCAATGGAAGTGAGTTATTCAAACAATATCAATACAAGTATGATTGGAAATTTCCTACCTATGAGCTAATCGATCAACCTATTCCTTCTCTTGATAAAGATATAAACATAGATGCTTCCGAAACCGATTATTTTTCAGGAAGAATCATGAATCATCAAACCATTGGTTCCTCTTTCCTATATGGAACACGTCGAGTAATCTGTGCGGATGAAGTCGGCATAGGTAAAACGATTACAGCCATACGAGCTGCTCTAAAAGGACTTAAGGTGTATGGAGATATCCAAAACGTATTAATCTTTACTAGAGCTTCGATTAAGCATCAATGGGCAAGAGAGATTGCTAGTTTTACAGATTGTACAGTAGGCATTATTCACGGAACAAAAAAACAACGTGAAAAACAATGGAAATCATTCGAAAAAAAGTTGCCCAATTTTTTAATTTGTAATTGGGACCAACTGATTTTAAAGCCAGACATCGATTACATGAAAAATACGCATTGGGATGCCATTATAGGAGACGAAGCTCATATCGTTGGCAACAGAAAAACTGATAGAGCTAAAGCATTTAAAGACTTGCGTTCAAAATATATGTGGTTATTAACAGCTACACCTATTAATGGTAAAGCAGAACGTGCATTTACATTGATTGACTTTTTGGCACCAGGTTATTTAGGCAGTGCAACCTCATTCGAAAAAGATTTCTGCATTAAAGACTCTCGATTTGGATGGGACATTGTTGGATCGAAAAACATGTCGGATTTATATTTTAAGGTAGACCGGTTTATTATATGCCGTAAACAAGAGGATGTCGGAGGAGACTTGCCTTCGATTATTTATCAAGATTATACGGTAGAGCCTACATCCGCTCAAAAAAATTTATTGTCTATGTTAGATGAAAAAATCATGGAAACCACTATGCAAATAGATTTAATTCCTTTAAACAATAATGAAATGAAGCCAGAATACGAAAGACTATCTGGACTTGTTCGAGGATATCTAAATCTACAAATTGAAGTGGCTTCGCATCCTAAACTACTAACACTAAGTGATAGCACATTTGTACAACAATTTGCTCATAATATTAAAGGATTAGATGCATCTCCGAAGATGACCGAATTACTAGCTATTCTTGAAAATAGAGCAGAATCTGGTCACAAAGTTGTAGTGTTTACGGAGTTTGCTCGGATGGCAGAACTGATTGTAGATAAAATTCATGGGCATAAACCATTAAAAGGTATATCGGCTGTTATGTTAACGGGCCAGATGCCTAAAGATTGCAACTATGACCAAAACACACCATGTGGAGGTTGTTCCAAGTACTCTCATTGCAACTCTCGTCGAAAGAGTCTCTGGAAGTACTGGAATGAAGATAATTGCCTTGTATTCGTATCAACATCAGCTGGTGGAGAAGGTATTAATTTGCAGATATCTAAGCAGCTAATTAATTATGATTTGCCGTGGGATCCAATGAAATGGGAGCAAAGAGCAGGTCGAATTAAGAGGATTGGTGCGGAACATAAAAGTGTCATTATTACAAACTTATTGATGGAAGGATCCATTGATGAAATGATTCTAAAGACGCATGAAAAGAAACGCAATGTCATTAATCAGTTGATTAGAAAAACAGATACATCTATTTGGGATAAGGCTCTTGCTTTATTACAGAGGGACTAAGGAGGTGAA
>SKHH01000289.1 GCA_007117055.1 Lishizhenia sp.
GGCATATCTTCAACAAAGTTGTACTTAAACAATGGAAATGGCGAGTTTATTGAAGATACCGCGAATTCATTTGTACAAGCGGAGCGAGGCCCTGTTGCTTTTGCAGATGTTGACGGAGATGGCGACCAAGACTTATTAATTTTTAGCTATGGACCAAATTGGGAATCAGAAACGAAGCTCTATTTAAATGATGGTAACGGAATTTTTACCGAAGTGTTAAACACTCCTTTTGATGGGTCCTTTGAGGGGTCTATTGAATTTGCAGATGTTGACAACGACGGCGATTTGGATGTGTTAATTACTGGTGATAATGATTCTGGTTTACATGCAACGTTATACATCAATGATGGAAACGGAAACTTTACAGTAGCAGCAAATACACCATTTGAACCTGTTAATTATAGCAGTAGTAAATTTGCTGATTTAGATGGTGATGGGGACTTAGACCTTACTTTAATAGGATATGACGGCTCTAATGGACTAACAAAGGTTTACTTAAACGATGGTAGTGGAGAATTTACTGAGTTGACAGGAACAGGCTTGCAAGGCGTATTTTTTTTCGGTTTTGTTGAAATTGATGATTTTACAGGAGACGGCAACATGGATATCATATTAGGAGGCACATCTGCCGGAACATTTGAAGCTGTTACAAAGTTCTATACAAGTGATGGAAATTTAAATTTCACGGAAGTACTCAACGCCCCATTTTTAGACCTGAGAAATTCTTCTGTAGCGATATCAGACGTGGATAGCGATGGAGACCTTGATATATATTTATCGGGTGGTGATCTTAATAATGATCCATACACCTTGCTATATATGAACGATGGGTCGGGTAACTTCTCAGAAAACACAACGGTTTCTTTTGACAATGTTATAGGATCTTCACTTGCCGCTTTTGATGTTGATGGAGACGGTGATGATGACTTCCTAGTGACAGGAAAGGGAGAAACAAGAAATGTGGGTAGAATTTATAGAAATATAACTTGCTTACAACAAGTGACAATAGATGAGATCATTACCTGTGATGCATCTTACACTTGGATTGATGGAAACACGTATACTTCAAGTAATAATACAGCAGAGGTAATTAATACTGATGCATGGGGTTGCGAAAGCACCATTCAGTTAAATTTAACATTAAATGCAGTGACTGATATCACAACCTCTCTTTCTGATTTAACCATCACGGCAAACAACGCCAACGCCACTTACCAATGGGTAGACTGTGACGACAACAATGCTCCAATCCCGGGTGAAACTAACCAAAGCTTCACGGCTGCGGCAAATGGTAACTATGCGGTGGAAATCACTGAAAATGGGTGTACTGCAATTTCAGAATGTGTTGCTATTACTACTGTAAGTACAATTAACCAAAAGGTGAAAGAGCTTGTTATGTATCCAAACCCTGCGAATACGTCAGTAACTATTGCTGAAATTGCACAAAGTAGCACCGTTACCATTACAGACATCAATGGAAGAGTGATGCACTCAACTATTGCGAATGATTCAACGGTAAACATCAGGCTTGAAAACTGGGCTAAAGGAGTTTATTTAGTAAATGTGATGAATAACAATAACATTACAACAAAAAAGCTCGTGGTTAAATAAACCCAAAACGAATCAATAAAAAAAGGTGGCTAGTTTTAGTCACCTTTTTTTATTTAACAAAGTATGTTGTAGATTTTAAGACTCGCTGTGCTGAAAAATGTTAAGACCCGCTGCGCTGTAAGATATTAAGACGCAGAGTGTGGCATATCTCGCTAAGGATTAAAACCGTCTTAAAATCCATTACGTCCTCGATACCTCTCGACAAGCTCGAGGCAGCGCAATTCTAATCCTCCACGATGTTACGGATAGAATCACTCGGTCTCCATTAACTTATCTACTCAAAACATCTAACGTCTATTGTTGGTCATCAAGTTTATCGAGATGTAACATCTAACGTCTAACGTCTATTGTCTTACTTCTTAAAATCTTAACGTCTCCCAAATCTCTACATATTCCTCCTATACTGCCCTCCTACTTCAAACAATGCTTCTGTAATCTGACCTAAAGAACAATACTTACATGCTTCCATTAATTTTTCAAACATATTTTCATTCTGTATAGCTGCTTCTTGAATTTCTGCAATCCATTTTTGAGCTTCGTCTGAATAAGTATTGTGTAATTCATTCAACATTCCAATTTGATATTGCTTTTCAGCTTCCGTTGCTCGAATTACTTCTTTTGGTAATACCGTTGGAGAACCTTTTGAACTTAAGAAAGTATTTACTCCAATGATTGGGAATTCACCCGTATGCTTCAAGGTTTCATAATACAACGATTCCTCTTGAATTTTCGAGCGTTGATACATTGTTTCCATTGCACCAAGTACACCTCCTCTTTCGGTAATTCTATCAAATTCTGTAAGTACAGCTTCTTCCACTAAATCGGTTAACTCCTCAATAATGAATGAACCTTGTAATGGGTTTTCATTTTTCGCTAAACCAAGCTCTCTGTTGATGATCAACTGAATTGCCATTGCACGACGCACAGATTCTTCTGTTGGCGTAGTGATTGCTTCATCATAAGCGTTTGTGTGCAATGAATTACAGTTGTCGTAAATAGCATACAATGCTTGTAAAGTTGTACGAATATCGTTGAAATCAATTTCTTGTGCATGTAGCGAACGTCCCGAAGTTTGAATGTGGTATTTCAACATCTGCGCTCGTGGATTTGCACCATATTTTTCACGCATTGCTTTCGCCCAAATTCTTCTTGCCACACGGCCGATAACCGCATATTCTGGGTCGATTCCATTGGAGAAGAAAAACGATAAATTCGGACCAAAAGCATTGATGTCCATTCCACGGCTTAAATAGTACTCTACATACGTAAATCCATTGGAAAGCGTCAATGCCAACTGGGTAATTGGATTCGCTCCTGCCTCTGAAATGTGGTATCCTGAAATTGAAACAGAATAGAAATTACGCACCGCTTTTTCAATAAAGTATTCTTGAACATCACCCATTAAACGCAATGCAAATTCTGTAGAGAAAATACACGTATTCTGTGCTTGATCTTCTTTTAATATATCCGCTTGAACTGTTCCACGAACGGCCTTTAACGTATCGGCTTTAATTTGCGCATAAACATCTGCTGGTAAGACTTGGTCTCCTGTCACACCTAATAAAAACAAGCCTAAACCATCATTTCCTTCTGGTAATTCACCTTGGTACTTGGGTTGTTGTGTTCCTTTTGCTTTGTAAATAGCATCAATTTTAGCTTGGATTTCTTTTTCTAAACCATTTGCCTTGATGTATTTCTCACAATTTTGGTCAATTGCCGCATTCATAAAGAAGCCCAATAACATCGGAGCAGGACCGTTAATCGTCATGGAAACAGATGTTTTTGGATCGCTCAAGTCAAAACCAGAATACAGTTTTTTCGCATCATCCAAACAACAAATTGAAACTCCAGAGTTACCAA
>SKHH01000279.1 GCA_007117055.1 Lishizhenia sp.
GATATTTTTGTTAACAATAACAATAACTTTATCCATAAATGACAAAGCTTATAATATCAGGGAAGTAGAGTGAACAAAAGCTATTTGACCAAAAGGAATTTACTTACCCCTCAAACTCCTCCGTTATCTTCCGAAAACTTTCCAACCCATATTATAACTTATTCAATTTACCGTATTTGATAAAATTAAAACATTTTCAAACATACCGTGTAAAAGTTAGCAAATTAACCCCTTTCTACTCACTGAAATTTAATACCTTTATTCCAATCAATTCATTTTCATGAAGGCACCCAATAAAAAGTGGTTTTTTATTTTTTTTACTGTAATAGTAATGTTAGTCGCTTGCAGTAAACGAATAGAAAAACAATACATAGCCATTCAACCATATGTAGGTCTTAAAGATTATTTGATAGATAGCATTTCGAAAGCGGTAAAAGAAACGTATGGTTATGACGTCATTGTATTTGAAAAAATTAAACCTCCAGCAAATGCATTTATCCATTCAAAAACCCCTCGATATCGAGCAGATACATTAATTCGAGAACTACGAAAATCTTTACCTGATAGCATTCGATTAATTCTCGGTGTAACGCCAAAAGATATTTCATTTACTAAAAGAGATGCCCATGGAAATATCAAAAAACCAGAAAGTCGTTATGCTGATTGGGGGATTTTCGGATTAGGGTTTTGTCCGGGAAAAAGTTGCATTGTTTCCACTTTTCGATTATCCACAAATCATCCAGAATTTTATAATAGACTAAAAAAAGTAGCTATTCACGAAATCGGGCATAACCTTGGGCTTACACATTGTCCTGATGAACAATGTGTAATGACAGATGCAGCTGAGAAAATCTCCACTATTGACAACGTGAAATTATCTTTGTGTGATACATGTAAAGACTTGATTTATTGAGAAATCTTGTACATACGTGATTTTCTAAAGACCTTACCCTTCAAATCCAGCGTAAAACACTTTCGATTTTGGTGCTTTTTCATAAATGGTTGCCATGAATTGATCCATTTTCTTAGGGGGCACACACGTTAATGGAATGAACAAGGTAAGTTCGTTATTGTAATCAAAAATAAGAGAATCTTGTTGTTTGGTGATTTTTTTTAATCCTTTAAAATAGATGGCATCAATTTCTCGGTCAACGCGGACAATCGCTTTGTTGCTGATTCCCACCCCATAGGATTTCATGTGTAAGCCTATCGCATTCGATAAGAAATGTTCTACTGTTATGAACGACAATGCCAGTGCAATCCATGGAGTTACCTCTATAAAATACAAATAGTACGAACTAATTAACAGCAAAAAAACGAGTTCCAAATAGTTGTAAAGCGTGACTTGTTTTCTCCGTTCTGTGTCTATTAAGGTGTGAAAAACAAACTTACTTTTTTGGCGAATAATGGCAATTCCCATCCATTTTCGATACGCTTTTAGTATGCCTAATAAAAGTAATAATCCTGAAATAGTAGGAAAAAGGATATACCCATAAGCAAACTCTTCTCCAGGAATAGAAAACCCAAAAAATTGGAAATTCTCATTCCAGCCTACCGCAATAACAAAAGGAAAAGCAATGATCGATAGAAAAAAAATCCAACTATTGAAAAACCTATTCATTCGGAATTGCCTTTAGTTTTTGTTTAAGTTCTACCAAGTATTCTTTTTCGCGGGCTATCTTTTTGGTTACCTCATCTTTCAATGCGTTAGCTCCTTTGGACTGAGAAAAGAACCCAAGATTATTCTCGTACTGAATAATCGCTTGTTTCACTTCGTCTATTTTTTTGCGAATAAACTGCTTTTCTTTTTCCAGTAAAGCAGAAGCATTAGGGCTCGATTTAAGTGTTTCCAATTTCGCTTGAAACATCACATTTTCTTTTTCCTGACCTTCCAGTTTTAAGGCTTGATAATGCGCATCTAATGCCTTTTTAAACCGCTGATAAATACTATCTTTTTGTTTAATCGGAACATGACCGATTTCAGCAAAAGATTGTGCAAATTGTTTTAACTGCGCAATTACCGCTGTTTTTTCTGAAGGCAGTTCGAATTTCTCGATCTCTTCAATAAGTACTTCTTTCTTCTTTAAGTTTTCCTCATTAGCTGCATCTAGTGCTTTATAATGAGCTTCCTTAGCTGCAAAAAACGCATCGATTGGACTCCGGAAAGCTTTCCATAAACGGTTTTCATTACGTTGTCCTGCACTCCCCAATTTTTTCCATTCCTTCTGAAGCTGAATAATCGCCGCAGTTGCATTTTTCCAATCGGTATTGTCTTTGAGTTGCTCCGCCTTCTCAATTAACGCTTGTTTTTGTTCAGCTACTTTATCGTACACTTCATGCACACCTTCAAAGAAAACGCTCTTCGCCTCAAAAAAAGCATCACATATTCCTCTAAATTCCTTCCAAACTAACTCATTCTCTTTCTTTGGTCCAAACCCAATGGTTTTCCATTCTTCTTGAATCGCTATGATTTCTTTTGTATCCTCGTTCCACGCCTTTGCTGAATCTCTATCTTTAGCAAACACGGCACTCACTTTTTCTATCAACTGATTTTTTAGAAGGATGTTTTCCTTTTGTTGTTCACGTAAAGCGTCATAATGCGATCTGATTTTATCGTAAATCGCTTTGACCGTATCCCAATACGCTGTTTTTAAATTCTCCCACGCTTCTTGTTCTGTTGGTCCAATATCATCCCAATTGTCTTGAAGTGCTTTTACTTGAGCTTCAACGGTTTTTATGTTTTCCTCTTTTAACAATTCTTGAAGTTTCTGAATCACTTCTTCTTTCAAGGATTGGTTCTTTTTATAATCGTAGGCTTTAATCTCTTTGTAAATGGAAATATTGTAGAAAAAATCCTCTAATAAGCGACTGTATTCTTGTTGTACTTCTTGACGTTTATCGCGAGGAATCGGTCCAATATTTTTCCATTTTTCATTGATTTCTTTTTGGCTGGAAAATGCTGCTCCAATATTCTCCTCGTTCTCCACCACCTTTTTCAAATCTTGAATCAACTGGCGTTTTTGCCTTAGGTTTTCCGCTTCAGTTGCTTTGATTTCATCTATTAATGCCCTGCGCTTTTCTCTAAACGCATTGTAAATGGCATAAAAAGATTCTTTTAATGGCGCTAAATCAAGACTTTCATCAAACGTTTCTCCGTTATCCTCAGCTGTGAGTTGAGCTACTTGAAATTTACGTGTTTCTTCCAATAAATAATCTTCAAATGTCGTTCTTAACTCATTGACATCTCTTCCAACTGCAATGATATCTTCTTGTTCAACAAGAGCATTAAGACGCTCGATAAAAGTATTTACTTCCATAATCAAAAATTCAAATTAAATGGATTGTACCATGTCAAAATTCGTCAACTCGACAAATGCGTTGATGCGACTTTCTATTTCTTCTTTTGATAAATTCTCTAACTTTCCTGTCCCAAATTCTTCCACGCAAAACGA
>SKHH01000169.1 GCA_007117055.1 Lishizhenia sp.
ATACCAAAAAGGTTGAGGAAAAGATAAAAACCTTGAAGCTATTCTTGAAGCTATTAAGGTGCGTTAAGAAAAACGTTCTTAATGACTTAGTGATTCGGAAACGATGATGGTAATAGTTAAAACCATAGTAACAGATAAACACAAGGATTATTTTAAAAGATTATCCAGTGTAATGTGTAAATTGATGCCTCGAATCTCATTACCTTGAGCGATGATTGTTCCATCTCCGTCTATCAAAATAGCGTAAGGAATACTTCTCACACCATACATTTGAGCTACTTTTCCTCCTTCGTCAAAAACGTGATAATCCCAATCCAATTTATCTTTTTCGATAGCCTGAATCCATTTATCTTTACTGCGATCCAGAGAAACACTGAGCACTTCGAATTTTTTACCGTTTTTGAAGTTTTTATTTTTATACTTATTATAAGCCTCTACCACGTTTGGATTTTCTTGACGACAAGGTCCACACCAAGATGCCCAAAAATCTAGCAATACCACTTTACCTTTCAAGTCACTTAACGACAACTCTTTTTCTTTAGGAGAAAGCAAGGTGAAATCAATTGCCTTTTTACCATTTTCAGGCGGAAAAAAAGCAGTTCCTAACACTACAATCAAACTCAATATAATCCATCTCATACTATACATTTTTTTTAAGGAGTTAAGCAAAATATGTACCAAATAAACGGTTATGAAATTCTTCGAATATCTGCACCGAGATTATTAAGGCGAATATCAATGTCTTGGTACCCTCTGTCAATTTGCTCTATATTATGAATCACGCTTTTACCTTCCGCTGATAAGGCAGCGATCAGAAGTGAGACTCCTGCTCTAATATCGGGTGATGTCATTTGAATCCCTCGTAAATTATTCATGCGATTTAACCCAATCACAGTTGCTCTGTGTGGATCACACAAAATAATTTGCGCTCCCATATCGATCAATTTATCCACAAAGAACAATCGAGATTCAAACATTTTCTGATGCACCAGAACACTTCCTTTTGCTTGAGTAGCCACTACAAGAATAATACTCAATAAATCCGGCGTAAATCCAGGCCAAGGAGCATCTGAAATCGTCATAATTGAACCATCAATAAACGTTTCTACAGCATAGGATTCTTGAGAAGGAATAAATAAATCATCTCCTCTTAATTCCATTTTTATCCCCAAGCGTTGAAAAGTTTGTGGTATGATTCCCAAATCAGGGTAACTCACATCTTTTATGGTGATTTCGGATTGCGTCATTGCTGCAAGACCAATAAAACTTCCAATCTCTATCATATCAGGAAGAATTCTATGGTAGCAACCACCTAATTCCTTCACTCCTTCTATGTGTAGTAAATTACTTCCAACCCCCGTGATTTTAGCTCCCATAGCATTGAGCATTTTACACAATTGTTGAAGATACGGCTCACACGCTGCATTATAAATAGTTGTTTTACCTTTTGCAAGAACAGCAGCAAGAACAATATTAGCTGTACCTGTAACCGAAGCTTCATCCAAATGAATGTATGTTCCTTTTAATTTGCTAGCTTCTACAGTATAAAAATGCTCTTGAGAATCGAAATTAAACTTAGCACCCAATTTAATAAAACCTTCGAAGTGCGTATCCAAGCGTCTTCTTCCAATTTTATCCCCTCCTGGTTTAGGCATAAAACCTTTACCAAATCGAGCTAATAATGGTCCTACAATCATAACTGAACCTCGTAAACCACTGGCTCTTTTTTTAAAGTCCTCAGATTTAAGGTAATCTAAATCAACCTCCTTCGCTTGAAAAATGTAGGTTCCTTTCTCTACCTTTTCAATTTTAACCCCCATTGCCTGTAACAAGTTAATTAACTTATTAACATCAATGATATCGGGCAAATTTGAAATAGTAATTTTTTCAGGAGTAAGCAATACTGCACATAAAATTTGTAGCGCTTCGTTTTTTGCTCCTTGTGGTATTAATTCTCCCTTTAGTTTTTTTCCTCCGTAGATTTCAAATGAAGCCATAGCTGATTATCGTTTTCTTTTTTTCGGTTTACTTTTCTTTTTCTGATGATTATTGGTTTGTACCACTCCATACTCTCTCAATATTTGACGAGTGCCTTTTAACTCTTCTGGCTTGTCTAATGTCAAACCACCACCTGAAAGATCGTTAAGGTAATTTGCAATTGCCTTGTTTTCTACATTTTCAGTATGAAAAAGCAGGTAATTTTTTTTCATCAAATTACCTAAGATTGACGTTAAATAGTCTTTTTCCGTTTCATCTTCAATTTTTGAAACTTCCGAAATCATTTTTTCGGTGTAACTACCAAAATGACCGAATTTACTTTTATTCTTCGGGTAAGGCATTTCGTTGGGCTTCTTATGCAACAGGTCTTTTTCAGGAAGCGGATAAGGAGAGTCAACATCCAATTCAAAATTGGACATAATGAAAAGATGTGTCCAAAGTTTATGCTTGTAATCCTCAATATCTCGTAAGTGCGGATTGAGTTGCCCCATTACATCAATAATAGCTAGAGCGGCGCGATTTCGCTCATCTCTATTTTCAATTGCTTTTGCATATTCAATCATATTTTGAACATTTCTTCCGTATTCTGGAATATGCAATTTTGGACGTTGTGTATTGTAAGACAATACATCTGAGTATATGTTGCTCATATTGTAATCTTTAGAAATGGGAGGCAGTGCCTCCCGAATAAGGTTAACCCCAAATTAAAATAGAAGCTATTACCCCTAATGCTATAACTGTATAAATAGCTCCAATTGCTGCTGTCGATTTATCAAAAAAGTTTTCAGACATAACGTTTAATTTTTGGCATAAATATAAAAAACTTTTCCCAATGATATGATAATTCCATGTTTTTGGGGTTAATTTTATTTTAGTGTGTACGAAGTAATTCCCTCCCCCTAAAAGGGAAGAAAACCTCAACGATGGAGGTAGTCCAACATTCTTAAAAAACATGACATCGTTTAAATAAATAAACTGCCTCAGTATAATTAACACGACACTATCAGGGTTTTATTTCGTTTCTTCAGAATTAATTTTTATTTAAATGTTTATCACAAAAAAAGGAAAATATCTACAGCTTTATTTGGACAAATTTTACTATAAACTCAATAGAAGGTACTTCGGAGAACGTTTGTTTGACAGAATGGTTGTAGAAGTAGCAAATAATTACTGGGAACATTGCTGGGAATCAGTTTAGATGATTTTGGATTCTATTCCGAAAGAGTCTTTTATATTAACTAGCAAGTGAAAAATACAATGATAAATTTTATATCGCATAGACGCTCTAATGCAAAATATTTGTACTAATATTTAAAGTATAATCGAAAAATTAATACCAATATATAAGTTACACTTGAAATATTAATACTTTTTGAAGTGTATTAATCCCTCAAATTAATATACTACAACTTCATATTCCTATAGAAAACTGAATACACTAATATCA
>SKHH01000148.1 GCA_007117055.1 Lishizhenia sp.
AAAACCATTCATTTTTTAGAGCAATTATTAAAAGTAATTCATCCCTTCACTCCATTTATAGCTGAAGAAATCTGGCATTTAATCGCTGAACGAAAAGAAGGGGAAGATATTATTGTTGCACAATGGCCCACATTAGAATCTGCGGACGCTAATTTCCTTGCTAATTTCAATTCGACGATTGATATCATTTCAAACATTAGAAATCTTCGCAAACAGAATAACATTGCCCATAAAATCAAAATTGATTTACGTATTCTGAAATCTGAAAACCACAAAGAACAATTTGACCCGGTTATTATTAAAATGGGGAACTTGAGTTCGTTGGAATACATTCAGGAAAAAATTGGCAATGCCTACTCATTCATTGTAAATAATGTGGAGTATTTTGTTCCTTTTGGAGAAACTGTTGACATTGAAAGTGAACGCAAAAAACTCGAAGAAGAACTAGATTACACAAAAGGATTCTTGAAATCGGTAATGAAGAAATTAAGCAATGAACGTTTTGTAAACAATGCTCCTGAACAAGTTGTAGCAGGTGAAAAGAAGAAAGCATCAGATGCAGAACAGAAAATTGCCATTCTTACAAGTAAATTGGCAGATTTATCTAATTAACCAGCGCTCGGAACAGTTCGTTAAGTCCTCTTTTACATCCTTAACTGATGTTGGTGAGAAAAAATTATTGGCGTGTGTTTTTCCAAAAGCACACGCCAAAATTGTTTTACATACTCTAAAACACAATAAATCCTAAATATCTATTTTAAAAAATCATTACTTTTATGGCTCATTTAAACTAAAAACATGAGACTTAAAATAGGAATTTTTACAGTACTAATTTCCTTTCTTATTGCAAATAGCGTAAAAGCAGACGAAGGAATGTGGCTACCATTGTTACTTGGTAGAAACTATGAAGACATGAAAAAACTCGGTTTGAATTTAACCGAACAAGAAATTTACAGTATCAATAACTCTTCATTGAAAGACGCGATAGTTTCTTTCGGTGGATTTTGTACCGGAGAAGTGATCTCTCAAAAAGGAATGGTACTCACAAATCACCACTGTGGATATGGAGCCATTGCGGACGCTTCAACAGAAGAAAATAACATTTTGGATGATGGCTTTTGGGCTACTTCCAACTCTGAAGAAATTCCTGTACCAGGATTATTTGCAACATTTGTTATTTCCATTGCTGATGTCACGGAGCAGATTGTAAAAAATTTGGACGAAAACATGAGCGAAGATGAACGAGCTGCTAAAATTAAAGCGTTATCCGCTGAACTAGTTAAAGAATATACCGAAGGAACAGAGTATGATGCTTTTGTACGTGACTTTTTCGAAGGAAATGAGTTTTACATCTTTGTAACAGAAAAATACAATGACGTTCGTTTAATAGGAACTCCTCCGCAATCCATTGGTAAATTTGGTTATGATACTGACAACTGGATGTATCCTAGACATACGGGAGACTTTGCCTTATTTCGAATCTATGCGAATAGTGAGAATAAACCAACAACTTACAACGAAAAGAATAAACCTTACCAGCCCAAGCATCATTTACCAATTTCTATTAAAGGATACAAAGAAGGAGATTTTTCAATGATTTTAGGTTTCCCTGGAAGAACGGACCGTTATTTATCCTCTTTTGGAGTTGAACAAGCTATTTCATTGGAACAACCCAAAAGAGTAGACATCCGTGAAAAGAAGTTGGAAATCATGAAAAAGTACATGGATGCGGACACGAAAGTTCGCTTGAATTATTCTCCAAAATATGCTCAAGTAGCCAATTATTGGAAGTATTTTATCGGACAAACAAAGCAGCTCCAAAACAATAATGTTGCGGATAAGAAAAGAGCGCTTGAAGCACGTTTCAATGAGTTTGCGAAAGGAAATGATTTATATGAACAGGTTTTTCCTACCATAGAAAAAAGTTATACAACAATGGCACCGCATGTATATGCACGTGTGTACCAATCTGAATTCATCTATACGGTTGACTTGAATTTGAATATATTTCGTTTGAAATTTGTACGTGATTCATATATCAACGGCGAGGAAGAAAAAGGAGCAAATCAATTTGAGAACATCAAAGGTTTATTTGGTGCTTTTTATAAGGGAGCTAATTTGGACATCGAATTTGAAATTTTAGAGGAGGTGTTGAAAATGTATTATAATGATATGCCATCAGATCAACTTCCTGAAATGGTTAAAGATTTAGGAGATAAAAACCAATTTGATAAGTTCATGAAAAGAGTGCGTAAAAAATCAATCTTTAGCTCTCCTAAAAACTTTGAAAAATTCAGTAATAAATTCTCAATTAAGCGACTGGAAAAAGATCCATTGTTTCAATTAATCATGGCTATAAATGATTCATTTGAAGCGAGCAATATGGATCCAGATCATGTAGCCGCTAAGAATAACTTAAAACGTGCCAATCGTCATTTCTTAAAAGGCTACATGGAAATGGAACCCGAAAAGAAGTTTTACCCCAATGCCAATAGCACGCTTCGATTTACGTATGGTTCTATCCTTCCCTATTCTCCTGATGAAAATACCACACACCCAATTTACACCACCTTGGAAGGCGTGATGGAAAAAGAAGACCCAAACAATCCAGAGTTTGTGGTGCCTGAAAAATTAAAGCAACTGCACGAAGCTAGAGATTATGGTCGTTATGCAAATGAAAAAGGCGAAATGGTAGTCAATTTCATTACTAATAATGACATCACCGGAGGGAACTCTGGTTCACCCGTAATCAACGCAGATGGACAACTTATTGGAACTGCATTTGACGGAAACTGGGAAGCCATGTCAGGAGACATTTATTTCGAGCATGACATACAACGTACAATTGTGTGCGATATTCGTTACGTTCTGTTCGTAATGGACAAATACGGTGATGCACAATACTTACTCAGTGAATTAGATATTGTTGAGTAATTTCGATACTTTAAATTTCTCCACTGGTAAGCTGTAAGGTTTTACTGGTGGAGATTTTTTTATTGGTTGAAGTGGTATTTGTACAAAGCGTGAATCACCAATTTATAACTTGAATTCCTAAAAAATGCTAACTATAATAAATCCCAGCAATTCCAAGTACACTGAAAAAAATAAGACGAATTAATACACGGAAAAACACTTCTTGATGCACCACGGTGTGATATATGTAATAAGAAAAACAACCAATGCAACTTAACGTTCCTACCACCATCATCATTTTTGCGTTAGGAAAGCTTAAAACGAAAAACAGTAAGCCTATACATAGAACTGCTAGAGACATGTGTCCCAATTTATGGAAGAAAACCATTATATGAATATTCTCTGCTTCCTTTGTTTCCTCAAAGTAGAACGATGTGAATAAATAAAGAGCCGCAAATAAAATTAATGGCACAGCTATTAGGTAGACGTTCAAATAATAAAACATTGCTACAAACGCCATAAT
>SKHH01000159.1 GCA_007117055.1 Lishizhenia sp.
AGTTTTTTAACCATTCAGCTGGATTCACTTGAAAGAGAATTACGTGCTTCTCAAGACTCTATCATGTTATTTCAAAAAGAAAAAGACATTTATAACCCAGAAGGTCTTACCTCTAGTATAATGGGGAAAATCAACTCCATAAATGAACGTATATTTATGTTGCGGGAGGAAAGACGCATTTTAGAGGATGTAGAAGACAAAATAAATAAAAATCCAGATAGACTTGAGGTGTATCGGATTATCCCCATTATACTCAGTGGTAATTTTGGCAGTAATTTAAATCCCCAAGTAGAGGAATTACATAGACTTTTGGAAAGAAAAGAAGATTTATTATTTAATATCACACCTGATAACTCTACCATCGCTACAATTGAGAGACGCATAGGAATAGGCGTTGAAAATATTCATAGAACACTAGATTTGCTAAAATTAAGAACGTTAGAAAAAGAGCAAATACTAAAAGAACAAATTGATGAGTTACAAGAAGAGTTTTATAAGATTCCAGAAAAACAAATGGAACTTGGTCGCTTGGCAAAAATTCAAAATTTAAACGAAAAGTACTACAATCAATTCTTCGAGAAGCAAGTACTATACACAATTTCAAACGCTGGTTACACTTCACAAACAAATATTCTCAAAAGAGCCCAAGCTGCAGATTACGCCATAAGTCCTCAACGAACTTTAACCTATGCTGCCTCCGGAGCACTTGGATTTATTCTGAGTCTTACATTACTTCTTTTAAGATATGTTTCTTACAATGAAATAAATAGCCTTAAAGATATTGAAAAGAAACTACCACAGCGAGTTGGTGTACTTGGGGATATTCCGTTAATTAAGCACAGTTCTAAATATTCACAACTTGTAGTTGCAGACCGGCCTAAGTCTCGACTTGCCGAATCGATAAGAAGCATACGAACGAATTTATCATTTGTAAAAAAAGACATTCAAACTATAGCGATTTCATCTTCCATATCAGGAGAAGGAAAAACATTCGTAGCTCTAAATTTAGCTGGTATTATTGCTATGTCTGGTAAAAAAACAATCTTGATAGACATAGACATGCGTAAACCAAAGGTTCATTTAGGGTTGGATGCTGATAATGAATTTGGTATGTCAAATATCTTATCAGGACAAGTGGATGTAACAAAGTGTATCAAACAAACAAGTATTGAAAACTTACATTTTATTACCGCAGGTCCTATTCCTCCAAATCCATCTGAATTATTAATTGGAAAATACTTTGACGAGACCATTGCATTTTTAAAGAAAGAGTATGACATGATTGTCATTGACAATCCGCCTGTAGGACTAGTTTCCGATGGTGTTCGCATCCTATCCATGGCTGATGTTCCAATTTATGTATTTAAAGCAAATTATTCAAAACGTTTCTTTGTAAAGCGACTCGAAAACTTAACTAAGTTAAATGCTATTACCAATATCAATGTAATATTGAATGGAGTAAACAAACAAAGAGATGGGTACGGAAACAAATATGGCTATGGGTACGGTTATGGATATGGATATTACGAACAGGATGAGAATATTTCGAAATGGAAGTTCTGGAAGAAGAAAAGTAAGTAACGCAGTTATGGTTATTTTCGAAGCACTTGTATAATCATTTCTTTCGAATTAACATATTTTTTTATATTTGCGACCAGACTAGAATACAAAAAACTTATGCCATCTGCTGATTTAATGCAATTATCTTTATTTTTTATTGGAGGTGTTTTGCTCTCCCTACTGGTTAACAAGCTTTTGCTCAGTTTTTCTCGATCTTTAGGGATAAGAAATAAAAACGACGTAATAGTCCGATGGAGCAATGAATCAAAACCGTCGCTCGGTGGAATAAGTATGTATGTCACTTTTGTTTTTAGTATTCTTGCATTTGCTGGATTTTATTCAAACCTTTCTCTTTTTGACAACCTTAAATTCCTTGGACTACTCACCGCTGCTTCGGTAGCTTTTTTAGTTGGAATTTCTGATGATGCTTACAATACGAAACCACTTTTAAAACTTACAGGGCAAATTCTATGTGGTGTCATTTTAGTGCTTACAGGCACAACTATAGACTTATTCCATGAGGTTTACAGTGATAGTCTCATCACCATTTTTTGGGTAATTATACTCATGAACAGCTTAAATATGCTTGACAATATGGATGGTATTACAGCTACTGTAACCTTTTTCGTATTAACCGTTTGCTGTGTGTCCTATTTTATTTTTAACGGATTTAATATTGACTTTTGGATTGTCATTTTAATCGCACAATTAGGGGCAATAATCGGTTTTTTGAGGTATAATATTTACCCATCCAAAATGTTCATGGGAGATGCTGGTAGTCAATTCATCGGTTTATTTGTAGCTTTTTTCTCTATTCAGGGATTGTGGAACACTTCTGCTGAACTTGAAATTCCAGCATGGAGTGGAATGTTAGTCGTTTTAACCGCTCTCACACCAGCTGCTGCTGACACACTAACGGTTATCATTAATCGATTAAAAAAAGGTCAATCGCCAATGGTTGGAGGAAAAGATCACACAACACATCATCTGGTATATAAAGGTCTAAACGACTTGCAAGTTTGGAAAGTGTTTTTAACCATAAGCGTTATCTCTTCGTTAATTTCGATTCTATTTATCATTGCCATGCACAATGATTTGCATATTGTTTCAATGTTTGGTTTAATATTTTTTCTTTTGATTTTTTATCGACTTTATAGAAACACTCAAAAGTACAAAGCTCCCAATGATTAAATGCAAAAACCAATTATTCTACAATTTATTATTGATACTGTTTTTTGTTAGTACAGGCATTGGTTGTTCCGCCCCAAAACACGAGAATCAGAATGAGCAAGTAAATAAAATTATAGATACTACTAATAAACACATTTACAAGGCTCCTCAAATCCCAAATGAAGTAAGTGTTTTTGGAGAAAATATCCCCCTTAGCGATATTGACGTATTAGAACGACTAGATAAAGAATTAATAATCAATAATTTTTGGCATTCAAACACCTTCTTTTATTTCAAACGAAGCAACCGATGGTTTCCATTAATCACTAATATTCTAGAAGAGGAGGGCATTCCTGAAGATTTCAAATATCTAGCAGTTATAGAAAGTGGATTAACACAAGCGACAAGTCCTTCTGGAGCTAAAGGGTTTTGGCAATTTCTGCCAGACACAGGAAAAGAATATGGACTGATTATTAATGACGAAATTGATGAACGACTGCATGTAGAAAAAAGTACACGTGCAGCATGTAAGTACTTGAAAAAAGCTTATGATATTTTCGATTCATGGATATTAGCTGCTGCGGCATACAATCGAGGTATGAATGGAATCAAACGAGATTTATCCTCACAGCAAGTTGACTCTTTTTTTGACTTACACCTCAATACAGAAACGAGTAGATACGTCTTTCGAATAATTGCGGC
>SKHH01000051.1 GCA_007117055.1 Lishizhenia sp.
CCTGAAGGATATTCAAATGCTGAAATATCTTCCTCAAGTGGAGTAGGTTCTGTAAGTGTTATAGAGGTGGAAATAACACAGTCTAATTCATCTGTAACTGTAACGTTGTATGTCCCCGCAGCTAGTCCAGTTGGATTTTGATCTGTTGAAGTAAACCCATCTGGCCCTGTCCACGCGTAGGTGTAATTTGGTGATCCACCAGTGATTTCTAATAGTATGCTACCATCACTTAGACCGTTGCATGAGATATTATGACCTGAAGGATATTCAAAAGCAGATATAGTTTCATTTAATTCGGGGTTTAGAGATAACTCCACATTAATTGTACTGTCACATCCATCAACAGTTAAAAAATCGAAAGTGTAGAAACCCGGTGTACTTGTTATAGATTCATCTGGTAACTCATACGTGTCATAACTACAGATAGTAACTTCTATTGTTTCATTGAATATGGGGGGAATAATCACTGTCTCTATTTCTCCTTCAGGACCATCACATTCGTCAAGCGTAGCATAAACAATATAGGTGCCATTATTAGCAGGAGTAGCAGGAGATATCGAAGGATTGGTTTCAGTTGATGAAAAACCATTAGGTCCAGACCAATTCATCACACCACTTGTTCCATTGGCTTCAAATTGCAACGTTTGACCTTCACATACAGGAGCATTACTAGTAGGTTCAGGCGCTTCGGGTAGTGGCCTTATTTCTATTTCAACAGAATCTAAGTCTGTCGGACAATTATCAATAACGGCATTTAAATAATACCATCCTGATTGATCAGGTACAGAATTATCTACGGTAACACTGTTTCCAATTTCAAAAAAACCATTTGGTCCTGTCCATTCAAATTCAGCTCCTAATACCACGGTGTCAACACTTAATAAAAATTCATCTGTTTCACAGATCCAATCATCAGAAATAATTGCTTCGAATTCATATCTAGCAAAGTCGGAAAAGTATCCATATCTGCAGCCTGAACTAGCTCCACCATTTACTACCGCCATGTGAAATCGTTTTTCAGTATTGGTAACAAATAAAGGGGTTCCAACTGCAGCTATACCAGAAAAATCAATTTGAGCGAACATCCAAGTTCCATCAGATCCAGGTACAACAGCAAAATCTGCGGCATTAATTACACCTGGGTTTCCATTTACAAGGAAATTATCCTCTCCTCCCGGTGCAACCATTAAGTTGATAGCAAAAAATTCATTTGTAGCTCTTGTAACACTTACTTGTTCAGAACCTGTACACTCAATTGAAGGTAATAATGCTGCTCCAAGCTCACAACCAAAACCAGTAACATGTAACACGTAAACTGGCTCAGAAGTGTTAATATATGCGGTAGGTGTTCCGACATCAAAATCATAGGTCTGACCAGCATTAATAGTAGTAACTGATACACCGTCAATAAATATTTCTGTATTATTATAAGCAGCTGTAATGTATACTTTGTCGTCTATATTTAAATACCCCTTTACGATTATGTATTCATCACCAATAACGCTCACCGGTACTATCTGGTCACCAATTAAATCTCTACAACCAGCCTGTGCAACGGAGTCATCTTTTATTGTTACGGCTATAGGTTTATCCGAAGTGATAGTAGAACCATTTAATCTATCAGCGGCATTACCTCCAGTTGCAACTGCGCTATAGGTTTCACCTTTATTTAGAATTATTGTAAATGGTGTACCTGCTGTATGTCCTGTGATATCAGAACTAGGTGTAATGGTTATCGTTGTATTGTCCTCAGTAGCAACAATATCAAATCCAGATCTTGCTACAGGCGTATAGTTACCATTGTTGAATGTAGTCTGCATAGGAATAACAAACTCTGTACCTAATGCTTGCGCTCCTTTTAGTGCAAAAATATCTGGATTGTTTTGCATTTGAGGTGCATAATATGCTGTAATATTGTTCGTAGCTTCAATGAGAATTCCATAGTTTAATATGGTATTGGCTGGTTGATTTTCTATTGTAGCTACAAAATCAGTAAGGTCTGTTACAACAGCATCATTCGCTCCTAAAGGAATGTTAATTGGCACAAAAGCTGGATTAGCAGGCTGTGAAATTGTTACATTGGCAGGTTCATTTTCAGAAACAACCATGATTTCTATCGGTGTGTTTCCAGCATGTCCTGCGGTTACTGATGGGGCTACAAACCAAAACTCAGTATCACTTTGAGCATAAAAATCATGAAATGAGAAAATGAAAATTAAAGCATTTAGACTAAACCGTACTAGTTTTTTTAAAGTAGAATTCCTCATAAGTGTAGTTTATTATAGTGTAATCTCCTATAAATTTAACACTTTTTATTAAAGCAAAAGAATTCGAGATGTGCTTTGTTGTTATATTTTCGATAAATAGCTGTTTTAATTCGGTTGACAAGTGGTTTTTTATTGATAAAAGGTTTTTTAAATAGTTGATTGTTGGTTTTGTTAGTATGAAAGGTGAGAGTCAAAGGAGCAATAGTTAAAAAATACAAACATACGTTGCAAGAAACGTTATATCTATGTTCATACCTCAAATTAAACTATTTTGAAGGATCCCTATAATCTTTGAATGAACAATCGATAAGATTCAAAATGATTCTTGAAGAAGAATATGTATTTAAGACTTTTTTAAGAGGTTAAGACTTAAAATAAACCACCAAAATCCCGATTTGATTGTTTAAACCCATAACTGGTGAAGCAACAATTCTCTCTTCATTTTCAAAGGTAGAATGTGTGTTTTTCGTTCCGATAATGAATTCATCTTCAATAGTTTTGTTTTCATCTTTTTTATTGGAAGAAAATAAAACTTTATGTGTTGGGTGTTCAATGAACATAATTTTTGCTATCCTATCGTCTCTTAATAATTCTATAAGGTATTGTGTGGCTTGTTCTTTATTGTTTCTGGTCCATTCACTGCGAATGGCTAAAGAAAAATAATGCACAAGTTGTTCCGAACTCGTTTGTTTAATTTCCTCAATTTGAGTAGTGAATTCTTTTGTTAGTTTTCGTTCGATTCGGTTTGACTTAATATTTCCATAGAAAAAAGTAATGATAAGAGCACCCAATAAAATAAAAACTAAAGGATGTTTTTGAAAAATGTTTTTTTTCGAGTCGTTAGTTGAATTATTTTTCTCGTTTGTTGCGTCCTGATTTGTTTGTTCTGTTGCCATGTTATTCTACTTTAGAAAATTCAAGTGTTCCTTTTTTTGTTTCCAAAATTAATACGTTTTCTTTAATTTGGTACATAATTTTTTCATCACGAATGATGTTCAAAATCTCTTCTTCGATTGGCGACTCATCATCACAATACATTCTTGTAGCTGTAATGTAATCAACATAGAAAGCATTGTAAACATAGCGAAGTTGTCCTCCAAAGGTATTGCAGCCAGCGTTTCCACCAACTTTTCCTTCCATAATATTAATGTCGAAAAA
>SKHH01000200.1 GCA_007117055.1 Lishizhenia sp.
GCAACTCCACCAGCTAAACAAAGGTTGTAGCTTTTCGTAAGGTCTTTTGCATAATGAATTAATTTAAGAATGACTTCTTCTGTAACTTCTTGAATGGCGAGCGCTAAACAGTAATGGAATTTCTCAATCTTTGCATCGGGAGATCTTCGTGGTTCACCAAATAAATTCTGCCATTTTTTTTCCCTTATCATACGCAGTGAAGTACTGTAGGAAAAATAGCGTTGATTCAGGGAAATTGATCCGTCGTCATGTACGCTAAGTAATTCATTATAAATTTTGTGTTTTAATGTTGCTGAGTACGCTTTGTCCATAGTTCCGTAAGGAGCTAATCCCATCATTTTGTATTCTCCTGAGTTGACCTTAAATCCAAGGTAATAGGTGAAAGCGGAGTACAACAAGCCCAATGAATCTGGATAGTGCATTTCCTTTAACGGGGTGATGGTATTGTTTTTTCCAAGTGAAATAGATGCCGTAGCCCATTCTCCTACACCGTCAATTGTAACTATAGCAGCATCGTCGAAGTTCGATGCGAAGAAAGAACTGGCTCCATGCGATAAATGATGCTCTGAAAATAGGAGTGGTGTTTTTTTAAAGTCAATGTTAGAACAAATTTCGTGTAAGGCTTTTTTTAATTCTTTTTTGAGAAAGAGTTTTTCCTTTAACCAAACAGGCATTGCTGCAACAAATGAAGGCAGACCTTTCGGTACATTTGTTAAATAGGTTTCTAACAAGCGTTCAAACTTTAAAAAAGGTTTGTCATAAAAAACAATGGCATCCAAGTCAGATAGTTGAAGTTTTTGATCATTCAAACAAAATCGAATGGATTCGATGGGGAAATCAGCATCATTTTTTTTGCGTGTGAATCGTTCCTCCTGTGCTGCTGCTATCACTCTTCCGTTTTCGATGATTGCAGCTGCCGCATCATGATAGTACGCCGATATGCCTAAAATCCGCATGTGCTTGTTTCTGATTTTTATAAATAACGATTACAAATATGCGATTTATCTTAAACCCAACGAAATATACATGAGTCAAAAAAAGTAAACAGTTGAGATTTTCTACAGTATAATTTTACTTTATTACTAACCTTTTTTTACGCATTGATTTTCCCTCTCTGACTTCAACTATGTAGGTTCCAGAATTCAACGTGGAAACATTGAGTGATACATCTGTAGCCTGAATCGCTTCTTTTTGAAAAACGACTTTTCCAGAGGCGTCAAATAGAGTGATTTGATAATCCCCATAAGAAGGAAAAGCAAGGTGAACAAAATCTGATGTTGGGTTCGGATACATGCTGTATGCAATGTTGTCGAATTCTTTTGTTGTTGCGAAAGGGTTAACACTAATGCTTTCACTATGACTACAACCTGAATTTATATCGGTAACTGTTGCAGTGTAAACTATATCGGGGTCAATATCTCCCAATATAGGAGTTGTTGCACCGTTCGACCATTCAATCTCAAAATCATTTTCATTTCCAAAGGGAAATTCAATTTCAAATTGATCTAAATTTTCATTATATGAGACAGTGAAATCGATTCCATTATTATTTAAACTGTTGAAAAAGTTTCGTCCGTTTATTAAGGCAAACAAGACACAATCAGAGTGGTTGTATTCACCTAAATCAATCGCTTCAATTTTTTGATCACTTGTATTACTCCATTCTTCTTCTGCTACTATGGCGTTTTCATAGGTTACCTGTTCATCAGCAGTACAATAATATAAGTTAACTCTTGTTTTAGGAACCCAGTCCAATAAATCATTTTCTACTAGGGCGTCATAAAAAGGGTGGTCTTCGTCTTCAATTTGTTGAACGACTTCGGGATGGATCATGTCGGTGGGAATAGGAGTAGCTTGACTATTAATATAACCCATACTATAATTATGACCAGTAAAGAGGTAAGGCATAAGCGTATCATAAGGGTAAACAAAAACATCGGATGGATCATCGAAAATGGCTGGGTTTACAGACTGATGTCCTAAAATGATATAGGGTAAATATCCAGGCGTCGCGTATGCTTCACCGCTATTTACAAAGTCGGTTTGAACACCCGCTAGATTATATGGTCCAGACATAGGAGCTATTGCAGTGATGTCAAATTCATCGGCATATTCTTCTTCAATATATCGTGCAGCTATAGCGGTAGTAAAGCCACCTTGCGAATATCCAAAAAGAAAAATTTGATTACTTAATTCTACATCAATATCTTGATCGTCGGTGATGATCTCTCGAGTTGCACGCATTAAATTAATGGTTGTATGAGCTTCAGAAAAACCATGTATGTATGGATGAATATCAACTTCGGAGGCTCCTAAGCCAATATGATCCGGTGCTATTACCACATTTCCTTCAGAGGCAAAAAAGAGGCAAATATCAAGTTCTGAACTTCCATAGGAAGGCACATCTAATTTCGAAGAAGTCGTCCCGTGTTGATAGCTAAAAAGCGCGGGTTTACAGTCCATATTTTGAGGGACAATTAGTGCTCCTGATACTTCCGTAAATCCACCAAGGTATTCTGTATCGTATTTCACCCTGTAAAAATCTACGCCGTATTCTGGTGTGATAAACAAGCTTGCTCCAGGGATTCCAGAAAGCATATTCTCTATGTCTTGAACTGTATATGATTCAATAAGTTCGTAAGAGTTTGTGACTTGTTGGCTAAAGGAGTGAGATGCACTGATTAACAGTATTAAACCGATCAATAAATTTTTCATAGTAGTAATTTTTCCCCGAAATTATGAAATATATTAGTTTTTATGAAGGAAAATAGTGAGCTTTTTTATAATCAGTTTATTACTAGCCAAAGCAAAGTATTTACCAGAAGTAAAAAGACGGGCGTTGTATTATGTGTGTTTTTCTAAATTAGGGGTTTCTAAAACTTGTTACCAGTAATAGGTAGTTATATTATTTTTACGTTGGGTCAGGTTTGTTGATAATCACGATATGTTTTTTTCACAAATTCTCATAGATTAAAAAAAAGAATAAATGTATATTAGCGCATATTTAAATCACTTTTGTGTCGAACGCAGTAATAATTATCCCTACATACAATGAAATTGAGAACATTGAAAAGATGATTCGCAAAGTTTGTGGGTATCCACAAAAGTACCATATTCTTATCGTAGATGATAATTCACCTGATGGAACAGCTCAAAAAGTAAAAGAACTTCAAAATGAATTCTCGGATCAATTGCATTTATTTCAAAGAGAAGGGAAACAAGGGCTAGGAACGGCTTATATTGCTGGTTTTAATTGGGCGTTAGAGCGAGATTATGATTATATCTTTGAGATGGATGCTGATTTTTCGCATAATCCAGACGATTTAGATCGATTGTATGAAGCATGTAGCAAAAATGAAGTATCACTTTCCATTGGTTCACGATACTGTTCAGGAGGTAA
>SKHH01000106.1 GCA_007117055.1 Lishizhenia sp.
ATTTGATTAATAATGCGAATCAGCGTTGTTTTTCCCGCTCCATTTGGACCCAATAAACCAGTTATTTTTCCTTCTGGAATAGAAAAAGACACATCATCAAGAATCACTTTTCTATGAATAGCCTTAACTATGCGCTCAACTTTTACCATGTACTTTTTCTTTACGGCTAAAATAAACATTTTATATGTTTATCTACACGTTTACCCTGAGACTATGAAGCTAAATTATGATGTCACCTTCATCGACTTCATAGGAACGTTGTATTGTACTTCTCCTGAGGCGTCTTGTTTATTTTTCATGATAAAATATAATTTATACTGCGCGTTTTGGTGCATCGTGTTTCTTTTAGATTAAGTTGAACAACTAAAAAGCTATACCTTTGCACTATGTTAATTGAGATTGAAGATAAAATTGTTTCCAGTGACTTGTTCACAGAAAAGTTTGTATGCGACCTTACTGCCTGTAAAGGAGCGTGCTGCATAGAGGGTGATGCAGGAGCTCCTTTGAAAATGGAAGAAATTGATAAATTGGAAGAAATTTTTGAAGAAGTAAAGCCTTACATGAATGAAGAGGGTGTTCAAACTGTTGAAAAGTCTGGGGTTTTTTACATGGACTTAGACAATGAACCTGTTACTACGCTGGTTTCTTCTGGAGCTTGTGCTTTTGCAAATAAAGATGAAAAAGGAACGCTATACTGTTCTATTGAAAAAGCATATTTAGACCAAAAAATAGATTTTCAAAAACCCATTTCTTGTGCGCTCTTCCCTGTTCGCGTAAAAGAATACACTTCGTTTACAGCTTTGAACTATGAGCAAATTGATCTCTGTAAACCCGCGTGTGACTGTGGCAGTAAGTTAAATGTTCCATTATATAAATTTTTGAAAAAACCCCTTCAAAGAGCATTTGGTGAAGATTTTTTTACCGATTTAGAAGCTGTTCACTCAGAAATAAATGCACAAGAAAATAAAAAATGAACGATTTAAAACTATTTGCAAAAGGGTGGAATGACTATGAGTTAATCGATGCTGGTGGTAATAAAAAACTCGAACGGTGGGGAAAGATCGTTACCATTCGTCCGGAACGACAAGCGTATTTTCAGTCCGGGCTCAGTTTTAAAGAGTGGAACGAAATAGCACACTGGGAGTTTGTAGATAAAAATAACACGAGTGGTACATGGAAAGCTTTAAAACCAAACTCTCCTGATGCTTGGAATATTACTTTTCAAGGATGTGTCTTTGAATTACGACTAACAAAATTCAAACACATAGGAGTATTCCCTGAGCAAAATATAAACTGGAAAAAAATCAGCTCGTTTTTATATGAAGAAGCTAAAATGCTCAATTTGTTTGCTTATACAGGTGGAGCTTCTTTAATTGGCAAAAAGAAAGGCGCAGACGTCTACCATATCGACGCTGTAAAACAACTCATTCGTTGGGCAAAAACGAACCAAGAGCTTTCTGAATTAGATAATATTCGTTGGGTACTCGAGGACGCCTTAAAATTCAGTCAGCGAGAAGTAAAACGTGGCAATCAATACGATTTAATCATCATGGACCCTCCCGCTTGGGGAATTGGTGCAAAAAACGAAAAATGGAAAATCGAAAACAAATTAGACGAACTTATTGGTAACGCATCAACTCTACTTCGTTCCAACGGGCAATTAATTCTTAATACTTATTCACCAAAAGTAGAAGTTCTCGATTTATTACAATTTGCAAAAAAACATTTCATTGAATCTAACTTTTCGGTACATGAACTTTGGATGACTTCCTCCACACAAAAAGAACTTTACTTTGGAAATATTCTTTACGCAAAAAAATAAGTGTTAATCAATTCTAAACCATTAGTATTACTAACTATTAGTATTCAAAGCAAAAAGTATTTAACCAAAGTTGACACAGGGGAAACGCATCTACTTTTGTACTAATCGTAATATTTTACACAACACACTGACTTACAGCGTGTTGTTTTTTTCCTAAGATTATGCTTTTTGCTTTTTTTATTCAGCTTAAAGACTTTTCAAAGGTTTACATGAGATCACTTCGATCGGTATATCTTCAAAAAAATATAAAGGTGCGTCCTCAATCAAAAAACTTCTTTATTAGTATATTGCTTTTCGACCTTTACATTATTTTATATCATTTTAAATGCGTTTGCCCTGAAAGTTGACATAAATCATTTTTTGCTATATTTATATTTTGTTATTTTTGGACAAATTTATACTTTATGAAAAGAATATTAGTACCTACAGATTTCTCAAAATACTCCATCAATGCTGCTAAACTTGCGGCGGCAATTGCTAGAAAATATGAAGCTCGTATTTTCTTCTTGCATGTTGTAAGTATGCCTCAAATTGAAACTGGAATTATCCCAGGGCAAACACAACAAGATGTGGCAGAAGGGTTGTTTTTATTGAAAAGAGTGAGACAGAACTTTAAAAAGTTATTATCTCAAGAATTCTTACAAGGGTTAAATGTTGCTGAAGCAATTCAATTTGATGGAGTGTATGAATCAATTGTTGATCAATGTAAAAAACATGAGATTGACCTTATTGTGATGGGAACTCACGGTACAACAGGATTTGTAAATGACTTTTT
The DNA here is from genome assembly GCA_007117055.1 of Lishizhenia sp. Classification (GTDB taxonomy): domain Bacteria; phylum Bacteroidota; class Bacteroidia; order Flavobacteriales_D; family Crocinitomicaceae; genus CSBr16-161. The sequence goes on from SKHH01000106.1 coordinate 2,598, forward strand.
GGTTGGTAGTAATACAGAGAAAGTTGTTCGCTTATCTGAAACGCCTGTTTTAACAACACGTGAAGAAGTTAAAAACCCTGAATTCAAACACATTATTTTTGCTAGTGACTTTGAAGAAGGAATAGAGAAGTCTTTCACTCCAATACAGTCATTAATAGAGTTATTTGACGCTAAAGTAGATTTATTACGTGTTGTTACAAGAGACGACTTCTACTTTACTGCGCCTATGCTAGATTTAATGGAGAACTTTGCAAAAGAGAAAGGCCTGAAAAAGTATTCCTGTCATGTATTTAATGCAGAAAAAGTGCAAGAAGGAATCAATGAGTTTGCCAACAGAAGTAACGCAGATATCGTTACAACAATTACACATGGAAGAAGAGGATTAGCTCGCTTATTCAATGGATCTGTAACAGATGATGTAATGAAAACAAGTTCTCTTCCTGTGCTTACGGTAAAAGCAAAAAAATAAATTAGTTGATAATCAGTAACTTTTACACTTTTTTTACAGTGGGTGTAAATTTTTTTTAAATAATTCGATTGTAAATAGAATTAAAACTATAAATTTGCAACCGCATTACAGCAAAGGTGTAATTGCAGTTGAAATAAACAACACTCCTCCTTAGCTCAGTTGGTTAGAGCATCTGACTGTTAATCAGAGGGTCCTTGGTTCGAGCCCAAGAGGAGGAGCTTAAAAATAAAAGGGTTACAGAAATGTAGCCCTTTTTTTTGTATATTTATCTATATGTTACACTTTGTTTACATTTTGTACTCTAATTCTTTAGATAAATATTAC
>SKHH01000280.1 GCA_007117055.1 Lishizhenia sp.
GCAGCCAAACAAGCCATTGAAAATGATGTTCATGTAGTTGGCGTCTCGTCACTTGCAGCAGGGCATAAGACCCTTGTGCCACAAATAATTGAGGAGTTAGAAAAGCAAGGAAGAGGGGATATCATGGTCGTTGCAGGTGGAGTAATTCCGCAACAGGATTATGATTTCTTATACGATGCGGGAGTTTTTGGAATATTCGGACCAGGAACCAAAATATCTAAGGCCGCTACTCGTATTTTAGATTTATTAATCGAAAGTAATCAAGTTTAAATGTCTGATCGAAAAACAAAATTGGATGGAGCCTATAAAAGCTTGGTGATTATTTCCATCGTTACACTCGCAATTTTGTATGCTGGAAATTTGATCATGCCTATTTTGTTTTCTGGCTTAGTTTCTATTGTTTTAGTTCCTTTTGCGGACTTTTTCGAACGAAAAAAACTACCGCGAGGACTTGCAGCATTAATTACAGTGCTTGGTGCGACTTTTTTGTTTTTTGGAATTATTGTTGGTTTAGTTGTACAAAGTCAAGAAATCGTTGAAGAAGTTCCTAAGCTTGTAGAACAAAAGATAGAGTCCATAGACCTTCAGGAATTAGAAATAAAATCAAAATCCATCGTGGATTATGTAGAGAGTCATATTTCTACAATAGAAGAAATGTTAGATCAGGTGAAGGTCGTCGCAACTTCTATACTCCGAAAGAGTTTAGTCGGACTCAAAGACGCGATTAGCTTCTTATTCCTATGTCCAATTTACATTTTCTTTATGTTGCTCTGTCGGGAACACATTTTTAGATTTGTGATGGCATACCATAGTAAAACAGATCAGTCAACTAATGATGACGAGGGGGTTCAGCTCATACAACGCATTAAAGGCAGTCTTTTTCATTATTTGAAAGGGTTGTCTTTAATCATGCTTACCTCAGGAACACTCACATTTTTAGGGCTTTATTTTATTGGGTTAGATTACGCCTTATTTTTAGGAGCGCTTACGGCTGTTTTAACTCCGATTCCTTACATTGGGGTAACAATAAGTGCGGTAATACCAATTTTATTAGCTTTTATTACCAAAGATAGTCTTTGGTATGTTGGTGGAGTGTTGATTGTTTTTGCAATTGTGCAATTTAATGAAAACTATATTCTTACCCCTCGAATAATGGGGAAAAGTATCAATATCAATCCATTAATGATTATTTTGGGATTAATTATTTTCGGCACATTGACAGGAGTATTAGGTATGATTTTAACTGTACCGATTATGGCGGTGAGTAAAGTGATCATTGATCATTATCCCCATCTTCGGCCTTGGAAATACTTGCTTGAAGATGAGTACTCTGAGTGAATATAGTATTCTCTAATACTATATAGATCTCATTCTTGATGCTTTAATTATATAAGTTAACTATTTCCAGAACTCTAGTATTAAATTATTATGAGTGATAAATACGCATATGTAAATTCATTTTTTTAATTTTACGAAAACTATACCCCGTTTACTATGACACAAATGTTAATGATTTGTTAATAGAGAGAATAGGCATAGTTGTTGGAATGATTAAAACAAATACAAAAAGACAAACACATGAAAAAGTTACTTAGTTTAGTTTTAGGAATGTTGATGAGCGTTTCTTTGATGGCACAATTTGGAGACGATGATTACGAAGAACTTCTCATATTAAAAGCAGATCAGAATTGGGAGAAATTAATTCGTCAAGCAGAAAAAATGACGGTTAAAAATAAAACTAAAAATGACCCCGTTCCTTATTATTACTTAGCGTATGGACTGTATAAGATTTCCTTCATTGGTGACCGTCCAGATGAATATAAAAACGCATACAAAGATGCTTTGACTGCCGTAGGCAAAATGGGTAGAAAAGATAGCGATGGCGCTGTTGAAGAAGAATACGAAGAGTTTTTTAACGAGTTGAAATATTCATTATTAGAAATTATCCGAAACGAAATTGAAGCCGATGAATACCGAAGAGCTTTTGGGTGGGTAATGAAAATTTATAAATTCGATAGAGATCATATTGGAGGGAAATACCTAGAAGGTGCTTGCCGTTATAGAAACGGAGATAAAGCCACTGCTCGTTCAAAATGGAAAGAGGCTGCTCAGTTGATTGAAGAGCTTGAATCTACTAGTGATTGGATGGAAGCAGATAGAGACATAATTAAGTTAGGAATGTATGAGTCCGCAAAATGTCAGCTTGATGCAAGACAAACAGATGCCGCTAAAGAAATTATGAACCTTGGAAATCAATGGTTCGAAGAAGATGAGGATTGGAAAAGATGGTATGACAAAATTGTTAATGGGTAGTTTCGAATGAGAATAAGAATAACGGGGCGTTCACATATTGAAAGCCCCGTTTTTTATGCACACTACTCACTTTGAATAAACATCTTCTCCATATTATTTATCGCTTTTACTTAAATTTGTCGAGTGACTCAACGATATTTCATTCAATTAAGTTATGATGGCAGCGCCTTTAGTGGCTGGCAAATTCAGCCGGACGTTAAAAGTGTTCAAGAAACGATTGAACTTGCATTGACGCGATTAAATAGTAATGTGCCTGTACCAGTGACGGGTTGTGGAAGAACAGATGCAGGTGTTCATGCAAAAAATTATATTGCTCATTTTGATTTTCAGCATTTAGTAAACGAACAACAATTTTGTTACAAACTAAATAAAATGTTGCCTGCGGATATTACTGTTCATACACTCTTTCCGGTATCGACTAATGCTCATGCGCGTTTTGACGCTACTCGTCGCACTTACCATTATTTTATTCATCAACAAAAAGATCCTTTCTTGGTGAAGTATAGTTGGCATTTTCCACAGCGACTTAATCTTGAGAAAATGAACGAAGCAGCAAAATCACTATTAGGGAAACAGGATTTCACTTCTTTTTCTAAGTTGCATACGGATGTAAAAACGAATATTTGTGAAGTCTATCATGCTTCATGGACAACACTTCCAAATGGACAACTTCGTTTTGAAATTCAAGCGAATCGTTTTCTTCGTAACATGGTGCGTGCTGTGGTCGGTACTTTACTTGAGGTCGGTTTAGAGAAAGAACCTGCTACTTTTGTTAGGAAAACTATTCAAGAAAAGGACAGGAATGCAGCAGGCGTTTCTGTTCCTGCTCATGGCTTGTTTTTGACTGACATTCAGTATCCTTAAATCGGAAAATGATTTTGGGAGCAAAATTAAATAGGGTGATTCGTTTTTTTTAAAAGCTAATAATCACCCTATCAAGATTTAATGTCCAAGAGCAGATAAATAACGCTCAGCATCCAACGCTGCCATACATCCAGTTCCAGCAGCTGTTACAGCTTGACGATATGTTTTATCCGCAGCATCTCCCGCTACAAATACTCCTTTTACATTGGTTA
>SKHH01000233.1 GCA_007117055.1 Lishizhenia sp.
AGAAGTGATTTGGCGAGTTATTTTGAACGCATTAAGTCCGGGGCAATTAAGAAATTCAAATAAATCACGTGAAAGACCAGAAGGATTGGAATAGTGGTTTTTTTGAGTTCTCTAAAAAGTCGAGACGTGGAGCTATTGTTCTTATTGTTTTTTTTATTATTGTTTCCTTTGGTTTTGCTATTTGGAGAGATTTTGTTTATTCTCCCAATTTCGCTGTTTCTTATCTTTATATTCCTGATGATGACTCGATGGACTTTCAGCAGTCGAAGCAAGGTCAAAAGCAAAGCGATCACAAGAAAACGAGTAAGAAAAATGAAGTAAAAAAAATTAATTATCCTACAGAAAGATTTAATCCAAATGATTTATCGAATAAGGATTGGCAGAAGATGGGCTTTTCACAAAAACAAGCTGATGTAATCGTCAATTTTAAAAACGCTAGAGATGGTTTTAAAACAAAGGAAGATTTGCTTGATGTTTTTGTGATTGATTCTACTTTTTATGTGGAAATAAAAAAATACATCGATCTTCCCAATCGAGCAGATGAAGCTAGTTCTGACTTAAAAAGTCAACCCCAAAAAGATAAGCTCGATGAAAACTTTTTTGTTGAACTGAATCAAGCATCAACTGAAGAGTTAGTTAAGTTGAAAGGAATCGGAGAATACAGAGCAAAGAATATTATTAAATACAGAGATGCATTGGGAGGTTTTTATCATAAAGATCAGTTGCTAAATGTTTATGGGATTCCAGAGGAGGTGTTTGAAGAAATAATTAATCATGTAACAGTGAATGATGAGCATATTCATAAAATGGACTTGAACAGTGTTTCTTACGAAGACTTAAAAAAACACCCTCTGATAAATCCGAATGAGGCTAAGTCAATATTAGATTTAAGAGAACAGATAAATGAATTCAAGTCAGTTGATGAAGTTTTACAAACTGCTTTTATTGATTTGAAAAAGTATAAAGAATTGAAACCATATTTCTTGGTTTCTGAATCGACATTCGACTCGAAAGAATAAAAAGAGATTCAAAATTTAATTTGGCAAAAATGAATGATATTGAAAAATTAGTCAAGAATACAGTGAGAGATGTGCCTGATTTCCCAAAAGAAGGTATTTTGTTTAAAGATATTTCTACGATAATGATGGATCCAATTGCATCGAATTTAATTGTAGACCATTTGTTTGAATTATATAAAAATGATCAAATAACTAAAGTAGCTGGAATAGAAAGTAGGGGTTTTTTGTTTGGTTATGCTTTAGCGATGAAATTAAATGTTCCATTCGTTTTGATTCGTAAAGAGGGTAAGCTTCCTTATCATAAGGTGAAGCAACAGTATGATTTGGAATATGGCAGTGCTGTTATTGAAATGCATAAAGAGGCCATTCAGAAAGAGGATAAGGTGTTGATTCATGATGATCTTTTGGCCACTGGAGGGTCTGCTGAAGCAGCTGCGAAATTAGTTACTTCTCAAGGGGCAACCGTTCATGGATTTAATTTTGTCATCGAACTTTCTTTTTTGCACGGTCAAGAAAAATTAACCCCATTCAGCAGAAATATTATTAATTTAGCAACTTACTAGTAAGGAGTATAAACAGTAATTAGAATAATATGAATTTTGAGTATAACGAAAATCAGTTGATGATACAGCAAATGGTGCGAGATTTTGCTGAAAAGGAGATTCGTCCAAATTTGAATAAATGGGACGCAGAAGAGTATTTTCCGATAGATGCAATGAAAGAAATGGGGAGACTTGGTCTTTTAGGAATATATATCCCTGAAGAGTATGGTGGGAGTGGATTCGGATACGATGAATATGTGACTGCACTAATTGAGCTTGGTAAAGTATGTGGTGGCGTTGGTTTGTCAGTAGCTGCTCATAATTCTTTATGCACGGGTCATATTTATTATCACGGGTCAGAAGAACAAAAGAAGAAGTATTTACCGAAATTAGCTTCTGGTGAGTGGATTGGAGCGTGGGGGCTAACAGAACCGAATACGGGGTCTGATGCGATGCGTATGAAGACAACTGCTGTAAAAGAAGGTAATGAATGGGTGATTAATGGAGCAAAAAACTGGATCACTCATGGGCTTTCTGGTGATGTCGCTGTGGTATTAGTAAGAACAGGAGAATTATTAGATAGTAAGGGGATTACTGCTTTTATTATTGAGAAGGGAATGCCGGGGTTTTCAGCGGTTAAAATCAAAGATAAATTAGGAGTTCGCGCCAGCGAAACAGCTGAGTTGATTTTTGATAATGTAAGAGTGCCAGAAGAAAATGTAATTGGTGAAGTTGGAAAAGGTTTTGTTCAGGCCATGCAAATTTTAGATGGCGGAAGAATATCTATCGCTGCGTTGAGTTGTGGTGTTGCTCGTGGAGCTTATGAGGCATCGGTTAAATATGCGAAGGAAAGAGAACAATTTGGAAAGCCTATTGCTGCATTCCAAGGTATCAGTTTTAAATTAGCTGATATGGCGACAAAAGTTAAAGCTGCTGAATTGCTAACATTTAATGCCGCGTATTTGAAAAACAATAAAAAACCTTTAACTAAAGAAGGTGCTTACGCAAAGTACTTTGCTAGTGAAGTTGCGGTTGAATGTGGTAATGAAGCAGTTCAAATAATGGGTGGTTATGGCTATACAAAGGAGTATCCTGCTGAGAAATTTTTAAGAGACGCTAAGCTGATGACTATTGGGGAAGGAACCTCTGAAATTCAAAAAGTAGTTATTTCAAGAGAAATTTTGAAATAATATTTGTGTATAAGTATTTTATTTATACATTTGCAATCCGAAAATGATAAACACTATTTAAATAATTATGTTAGTAATACCAGTAAAAGAAGGAGAGAACATTGAAAGAGCTCTTAAAAAGTATAAGAAAAAGTTCGAAAGAACTGGAGTGATGAGAGAATTAAGAAGTAGAAAAGAGTTCATCAAACCTTCTGTTCAGTTGCGTCAGCAAAAGATAAAAGCTGCATATAAGCAAAGACTTATTTCAGCAGAAATATAACTTATATTTATTTTTAACGTAAAGGAGTCTATAGTTAGACTCCTTTTTTTTATGCTTGAAAATTTTGAATCATATTTATTAAAAGAACGTAGGTACTCTACTCATACTGTAGATGCTTACTTAATTGATATTGACGCGTTCTTGAAATTTGCTGAAGTTGACAATGTTAAAGGTCTTGATCAAATAAATTACCAAGTGATTAGAGCTTGGATGGTGAACCTGATGGAAGATAAATTGATTGCATCATCTATTCATCGCAAGTTATCCTCTTTGAGAACATTTTTTAAATGGCTGAAGTTAACGGGGCAAATAGATCATAATCCTACAGCTAAAATTAAAGCACCAAAAAAGAAAAAGCGGCTCCCAGTTTTTGTGAAAGAATCAGATATATCTTCTGATAAGACGGAGCCTTTATTCTCTCAAGATTTTCCAGGAAAACGAGATCATGTGTTGTTGGAATTACTGTATCAAACGGGCATTCGTCTTTCTGAATGTATTCAATTACTTGAAAATGATGTTTATAATAACCAAATAAAAGTCCTTGGAAAACGAAGTAAAGAGAGACTGGTTCCAATCTCTTCGGAATTATACAGTTTAATTCAGGAATATATTCACCTCAAAAATATGACGTTTCCGAATAGTCGGAATTTACTAGTTACGGATAAAGGACAGGTATTATATCCTAAGTTTGTGTATCGAAAAGTGAAAATGTATTTAACCTACCTAACAAGTTTGGATAAAAAAAGCCCTCATATCCTTAGGCACTCTTTCGCAACTCATATGTTGAATAATGGAGCGAGTATAGAATCTATTAAGGGAATATTAGGGCATGCTAATTTGAGTGCTACACAGGTGTACACACACAATTCGTTTAGAGAGTTGAAGGAAATATATAAAAAAACCCATCCGAGGGGATCGTGACGAAAGTGTTTAAATAATTGTAAATCAATTGTAAAGTGTGCTGATTTATGAGGGTGAAAAAAAAAAGACAAAAAAAATAACAAAAAGTCTTGCTGTAAAATATTTCTTTACTACATTTGCAACCCCGAACGGATAACACCAGTAGGGAGTTCTTTTAAAAACGAAATTAATATCAACATTGTGCCGATGTAGCTCAGCTGGCTAGAGCAGCTGATTTGTAATCAGCAGGTCGGGGGTTCGAGTCCCTCCATCGGCTCACTTTTGGGGAGATACTCAAGCGGTCAACGAGGGCAGACTGTAAATCTGCTGGCTACGCCTTCGTAGGTTCGAATCCTGCTCTCCCCACAATGTTATAAGCGGGAGTAGCTCAGTTGGTAGAGCGTCAGCCTTCCAAGCTGAGGGTCGCGAGTTCGAGTCTCGTCTCCCGCTCTTTTTTGTTTTTATCAGGCTCATGCCGGTGTAGCTCAGGGGTAGAGCGCTTCCTTGGTAAGGAAGAGGTCACGAGTTCAAATCTCGTCATTGGCTCTAAAAATTATATGGAGATTTCACTCAAAAAATGAGTGGAAATTTTGTGTATTTTAAAGGTAGGTTTTTAATTAGTATATTAACAAGTAACAAATAGAAAAATGGCTAAGGAAACATTTGAGCGTTCCAAACCTCACGTAAACATTGGAACAATTGGTCACGTTGACCACGGTAAAACAACTTTGACAGCTGCAATATCTTCAGTATTATCTTCTAAAGGTCTTGCGCAATCAAGAGATTTCGATACTATCGATAACGCTCCAGAGGAAAAAGAGCGTGGTATTACAATTAATACTTCTCACATTGAGTATGAAACAGCAAATCGTCACTACGCACACGTTGACTGTCCAGGTCACGCCGATTATGTGAAGAACATGGTAACGGGTGCTGCTCAAATGGATGGAGCTATCCTTGTAGTTGCTGCTACGGATGGACCGATGCCACAAACAAGAGAGCACATCCTTTTAGGTCGCCAGGTTGGTGTTCCGAGAATCGTGGTTTTCTTGAATAAAGTAGACATGGTTGACGATGAAGAGCTTTTAGAGCTTGTTGAAATGGAAGTTCGTGAATTATTGTCTTTCTACGATTATGATGGGGACAATACTCCAATCATCTCTGGTTCTGCATTAGGTGCGTTGAACGGTGAAGAGAAGTGGGTGAAAACAGTTGAGGATTTAATGGATGCAGTTGATGAGTACATCGAGCTTCCTCCTCGAGATGTTGATAAGCCATTCTTGATGCCGGTTGAGGATGTATTCTCTATTACTGGTAGAGGTACAGTAGCTACTGGACGTATTGAGACAGGTGTTATTAACTCTGGTGAAGAAGTTGATATCTTAGGTATGGGTGACGAGAAATTAAAGTCAACTGTAACAGGGGTTGAGATGTTCCGTAAAATCTTAGACAGAGGTGAGGCTGGTGATAACGTTGGTCTACTTTTAAGAGGTATCGATAAGAAAGATATCCGTCGAGGTATGGTTATCTGTAAGCCTGGTTCAACAACTCCTCATACTAAATTTAAAGCTGAAATTTACGTATTGAAGAAAGAAGAAGGTGGTCGTCACACTCCATTCCATAACAAATACCGTCCTCAGTTCTACTTCCGTACGACTGACGTAACAGGAGAGATCTTTTTAGAAGAAGGTAGAGAAATGGTTATGCCTGGCGATAACGTAACAATTATAGTTCAATTAATCGTTCCAGTAGCGATGGACAAAGGACTTCGTTTTGCAATCCGTGAGGGTGGTAGAACTGTAGGTGCTGGTCAGGTTACTGAGATTGTTGAATAAACATAAATTTGTAACAGAAAAGGGGAGCTTTATACTCCCCTTTTTTCTACGGGTGTAGCTCAGCTGGTAGAGTAGTGGTCTCCAAAACCATTGGTCGTGGGTTCGAATCCTACCGCCCGTGCTAATACATACAATTGTGGCAAATATTAAAGAATATGTTCAAGACACTGTGCACGAGTTAGTGCATAAAGTAACTTGGCCCACATGGCCAGAGTTGCAGAATAACACAATAGTTGTGGCAGTGGCTTCTGTGGTTTTTTCCTTGATTATCTTTGTAATGGATTTCATCTTTGGTGTTAATCCATCTTCATATTTTTGGGAAGGTATTCTTGGTTTGATATATCCATAAAACAAATATGTCAATTGTGGGAGAGATAAAGAAAAGATGGTACGTTGTTCGAGCTATTAGCGGCAAGGAGAACAAAGTTAAAGAGTATCTTGAAATGGAGGTTTCAAGACTTAAAATGGACGATTATTTCGGACAAATCTTGATCCCTACTGAGAAAGTTTTTCAAATCAGAAATGGAAAGAAAATCAGTAAGGAAAAGGCGTATTTACCAGGATATGTTCTGGTAGAGGCTAGTTTAGTGGGTGAAGTTCCTCATGTGATTAAAGGAATTCCTAATGTAATTGGCTTTTTAGGTGCGGAGAAAGGGGGGGACCCTCTTCCAATGCGTCAGTCTGAAGTGAATCGTATTTTAGGTAAAGTAGATGAGCTTTCTGAAACAGAAGAGGAAATGAAGATTCCTTTTGTTGTTGGTGAATCAGTTAAAGTGATCGATGGACCGTTTAATAATTTTAATGGTACAATCGAAGAGATTAACGAGGAGAAGAAGAAGCTCAAGGTGATGGTTAAAATTTTTGGAAGAAAAAACTTGGTGGAGCTTAGCTACATGCAAGTTGAAAAAGAAAGTTAATTTGTATTAACCCGTAGGAGTAGTCAGGTGATTAAAGCTTCCCACTAATGATTACGTTTGTACTACATAATTTATATAATAATGGCTAAAGAAGTAGCAGGATTGATTAAATTGCAAATCAAAGGTGGTGCTGCAAATCCTTCGCCTCCCGTTGGACCAGCTCTTGGTGCTAAAGGGGTAAATATCATGGAGTTCTGTAAGCAGTTTAATGCGAGAACTCAAGATAAGGCAGGGAAAGTATTACCAGTGGTGATTACTGTTTACGGTGATAAATCCTTTGATTTTGTAATCAAAACTCCACCAGCGGCAGTTCAGCTTTTAGAGGCAGCAAAACTGAAAAGTGGTTCCGCAGAGCCGAACCGTGTAAAAGTGGCCTCGGTAACATGGGATCAAATTAAGGTAATTGCTGAAGATAAATTGCCAGATATGAACTGTTTTACGGTGGAATCAGGAATGAAAATGGTTGCTGGAACAGCAAGAAGTATGGGAATAACTGTAAAAGGAGATTTTCCTTCAAACTAAAAAACATTAATCATGGGACGTATTTCTAAAAAAAGAAAAGAAGCGCTTGCTAAGTATGATACTAGCAAAGCCTACACGTTGACAGAGGCTTGTGATTTAGTTAAGGAAATTTCTAATACTAAATTTGATGCCTCCGTTGATATCAGTGTTCGTTTAGGTGTAGATCCGCGTAAAGCGAACCAAATGGTTCGTGGCTCGGTAGCACTACCACACGGTACAGGTAAAGATATGAAAGTACTTGTACTATGTACTCCAGACAAAGAAGCCGAAGCAAAAGAAGCTGGAGCTGATCATGTTGGATTAGATGAATACATTACAAAAATCAAAGGTGGTTGGACAGATGTAGATGTTATTATTACGATGCCTTCTGTAATGGGTAAGGTTGGTGCATTGGGACGTATTTTAGGTCCTCGTGGATTAATGCCTAATCCAAAAACTGGTACAGTAACTATGGATATTGCCAAAGCTGTTCAAGATGTAAAAGCTGGTAAAATTGATTTCCGTGTGGATAAGTACGGTATTGTTCATTCTAACATCGCAAAAGTTTCTTTTGAAGGTGGTAAGATTAAAGACAATGCGAATGAACTTATAACTACGCTTGTCAAAATGAAACCAGCAGCGGCTAAAGGAACATATATCAAGAGTATTTATGTTAGTTCTACGATGAGTCCGAGTATCCAAGTTGATACTAAATCTATTGTGGCTTAAAAATTTTAATTATGACAAAAGAACAAAAAGCACAGTACATTGAGGAATTAACGGCAGAGCTGAATAACGCTGGTATTTTTTATCTTACAGATACTTCTGAGTTGACGGTTGAAACAATCAATCAATTAAGAAGAAAGTGTTTCCAGAATAATATCCAATTGAAAGTGGTTAAAAATACTTTGTTGGAAAAAGCTATGGAAAATGTTACGGATAAAAATTACGGCGACTTGAAAGGTGTACTGTCTGGTCCAACCTCAATTATGTTTGCGGAAGTTGGCAACGCTCCAGCTAAAGTAATCAAAGAATTTCGTAAGAAAAACGAAAAACCAGTTTTAAAAGGAGCTTATGTTGAAGAAGCTATCTTTATTGGAGATAATAACATTGAAGCACTTTCTTCTATCAAGAGCAAGGAAGAACTTATTGGTGATATTATCGCGTTACTTCAAAGTCCAGCTAAGAATGTTATTTCTGGTCTTAAAGGGCAAGGAGGAAAAATTGCAGGAATTCTTAAAACGCTCTCTGAAAGAGCATAGTATATTAATTAATTATTATTGAACCTTTTTAAATTTAAATAAAATGGCTGAGTTAAAAGAAATCGCGGAAACGCTTGTTAACCTTACAGTAAAAGATGTTAACGAATTAGCAGAAATTCTTAAAGAAGAGTATGGAATTGAACCAGCAGCTGCTGCTGTTGCTGTTGCAGGAGGTGCTGCTGCAGGTGGTGGAGACGCTGCTGAAGAAAAAACAGAATTTGATGTAATCCTTAAGTCTGCTGGAGGTAGTAAGCTTGCAGTTGTTAAATTAGTAAAAGAACTTACTGGTTTAGGACTTAAAGAAGCGAAAGCATTAGTTGACGGTGCACCTGCTCCATTGAAGGAAGGTGTAGCGAAAGACGAGGCAGAAGGCTTGAAATCTTCTTTGGAAGAGGCTGGAGCTGAAGTAGAGATTAAGTAATATTTTACTTAGTGTATAGCATAGGCATCCCCGTTTTACGGGATGCCTTGTGCTGTTTTTGTGCGTAGCAACACATTTAACTTTTTTTCTAATAAAATTTTAGTAGTCTTGGCAACAACAAATAATACAGTTACAAGAATTAATTTTGCATCAAGCAAAAGTTCTTTTGATTATCCAGATTTTTTGGATATTCAATTAAAATCGTTCAGAGAGTTTTTTCAGTTAGAAACTACTCCCGAAAATAGAGAGAAGGAAGGTCTTTTTAAAGTGTTTTCTGAGAACTTTCCAATTACAGATACAAGAAACCAATTTGTTCTTGAGTTTTTGGACTATTTTATAGATCCTCCTAGGTATTCTATAGAAGAGTGTATAGAACGCGGTTTGACGTATAGTGTTCCGCTTAAGGCTAAATTAAAATTATATTGTACTGATCCAGAACATGAGGATTTCGAAACGATTGTTCAGGATGTATATTTAGGTACCATTCCTTACATGACACCGAAAGGTTCGTTTGTTGTGAATGGTGCTGAACGTGTAATTGTATCTCAGTTACACCGTTCACCAGGGGTGTTCTTTGGTCAAAGTAGACATGCAAACGGTACGAAGTTGTACTCTGCTAGAATTATTCCTTTTAAAGGTTCTTGGATTGAGTTCGCAACGGATATCAATAACGTTATGTATGCGTACATTGATCGTAAAAAGAAATTACCTGTAACTACGCTTTTCAGAGCTATTGGTTATGAAAGTGATAAAGATATTTTAGAAATCTTTGATTTAGCAGACGAGGTTAAAGCGAATAAAACAAACTTGAAAAAAGTTGTTGGTCGTAAATTGGCAGCGCGTGTATTGAAGAGCTGGATTGAAGATTTCGTAGATGAGGATACTGGTGAAGTAGTATCTATTGAACGAAATGAGGTTATTTTTGACCGTGAAACTGTTATTGAAGAACATCACATTGACGAAATTATTGATGCTGGTGTTAAAACGGTTATTTTACATAAAGAAGACGTTAACTCGGCTGATTTTACTATTATTTATAATACCTTGCAGAAGGATACATCGAATAGTGAAAAAGAAGCTGTTGAACATATATATAGACAATTACGTAATGCTGAACCGCCAGATTTTGAAACGGCAAGAAGTGTTTTTGAAAAATTATTTTTCTCGGATACACGTTATGATTTAGGGGAAGTAGGTAGATATAGAATCAACAAGAAGCTGAAAGTAAATCTAGAGGAGGAGTCTCGCGTACTTACTAAAGCTGATATTATTTCTATCATTAAGTATCTTATTGAATTAATTAATTCAAAGGCGGAAGTTGATGATATTGACCACTTGTCAAACCGTCGTGTACGTACTGTTGGTGAGCAGCTTTACTCTCAATTTGGAGTTGGTTTAGCACGTATGGCTCGTACCATTCGTGAAAGAATGAACGTAAGAGATAATGAGGTCTTTACTCCTATTGATCTTATTAATGCGAAAACGTTGTCGTCAGTGATTAATTCTTTCTTTGGAACTAATCAACTTTCTCAGTTTATGGATCAAACCAATCCACTTTCTGAGGTTACCCACAAACGTAGATTGTCTGCACTTGGACCAGGTGGTTTGTCGCGTGAAAGAGCTGGTTTCGAGGTGCGTGATGTTCACTACACACATTATGGACGATTGTGTACGATTGAGACACCAGAAGGTCCCAATATTGGTTTGATTTCTTCTCTTTGTGTATATGCAAAGGTGAATAAACTTGGATTCATTGAGACTCCTTATCGTAAAGTTGAAAATGGTAAAGTTCAATTGAAAAGCGAACCGATTTACTTATCTGCTGAGGAAGAGGATTCTAAAATTATTGCTCAGGCAAATGCGCCAATCAACGATAAAGGTGAGTTTGAAGCAGAACTTGTAAAAGCAAGAGAAGAAGGAGATTTTCCTGTGGTGAATCCACAAGATTTGAACTTGATGGATGTTGGCGCTAACCAAATTGCATCTATTGCGGCTTCATCTATTCCATTTTTGGAGCATGATGATGCAAA
The DNA here is from genome assembly GCA_007117055.1 of Lishizhenia sp. Taxonomy (GTDB): domain Bacteria; phylum Bacteroidota; class Bacteroidia; order Flavobacteriales_D; family Crocinitomicaceae; genus CSBr16-161. The sequence continues at coordinate 10,877 of SKHH01000233.1, forward strand.
CCGTGCCTTGATGGGATCGAACATGCAGCGTCAGGCAGTTCCATTATTGAAACCAAATTCTCCTATTGTTGGTACAGGAATTGAGCGCTTAGTGGCGAGAGATTCACGCGTACTTGTTAATGCAGAGGGAGAAGGTGTTGTTGAGTATGTAGATGCGAATGAAATAGTTATTCGATATAATTTATCAAAAGAAGATGAATTGGTGAGTTTTGATGGAGAAGTAAAACGTTACTCGTTGACGAAATTCATGAAAACCAACCAAGGCTCTACTATAAACCTAAAACCTATTGTTAGCAAGGGTGATAAAGTTGTTAAAGATCAAGTGCTTTGTGAAGGTTATGCTACACAATTGGGCGAGCTAGCATTAGGACAAAACTTGAAAGTAGCATTCATGCCTTGGAAGGGATATAACTTTGAGGATGCGATTGTTATTTCTGAGCGTGTTGTCCGGGAGGATGTATTTACTTCTATTCATATTGATGAGTATTCACTTGAAGTTCGTGATACGAAAAGAGGTATGGAAGAGCTAACAGCTGACATTCCAAATGTTAGTGAGGAGGCAACCAAAGATTTAGATGAAAATGGTTTAATTCGTGTGGGTGCTGAAATTAAAGAAGGAGATATTCTTATTGGTAAAATCACTCCAAAAGGGGAGACAGATCCTTCTCCAGAAGAAAAGTTATTGAGAGCTATTTTCGGTGATAAAGCGGGAGATGTTAAAGATGCTTCACTCAAAGCAGGACCTTCATTAAGAGGTGTTGTGATTGGTAAGAAACTTTTCTCACGTGCGGTTAAAGATCGTAAAACTAAATCTCAAGATAAACCAATTTTAGAGCAATTAGATTCAGAATACGATAAGGATTTGGCAGCACTTAAAACGGTGTTGATTGATAAACTGCTTGTTATTCTTGAGGGTGAAAAGTCAGCGGGTGTTACGAATAACTTCCGTGAAGAAATCATTAAGAAAGGATCTAAGTTTACAGAGAAGAGTCTTGGAATTATTGATTATTCTATTGTAAATCCAAGTAACTGGACTTCTGATAGTCACAAAAATTCTCTAGTACAGCAAGTGATTCATAACTACAATATTAAAGCGAATGACTTATTAGGAGTTTACAAGCGTAAGAAGTTCCATATTTCTGTGGGTGATGAGCTTCCAGCGGGTATTATTAAGTTGGCTAAAGTTTATCTTGCGAAAAAACGTAAGTTGAAAGTAGGGGATAAGATGGCTGGTCGTCATGGAAACAAAGGTATTGTTGCAAACATTGTACGTCAAGAGGATATGCCATTCTTAGAAGATGGTTCTCCAGTTGATATTGTATTGAACCCATTGGGTGTACCTTCTCGTATGAACCTTGGACAAATTTATGAAACTGTTTTAGGTTGGGCAGGTGAAAAGTTAGGGGTTAAATTTGCTACTCCGATTTTTGATGGTGCGCATCCTTCTGAAATTGATGATTACTGTGATAAGGCAGGAATCCCAAGATCCGGGAAAACTTACTTATA
>SKHH01000263.1 GCA_007117055.1 Lishizhenia sp.
CATGATTAAAAGAACGTTATTTTTTACTAATCCAGTGTATTTGAGCACTGCTAAAGAGCAATTGGTTGTTCGCTTTCCGAAGTCAACCGATCAAGAAGAAAAAACTGTTCCCATAGAGGACATTGGAATGATGGTACTAGAGCATCAGCAAATTACATTTACGAATGCGTTAATCGAAAAGTTGTCTTACCAAAATGTGGTCATCGTTTGTTGTAATGCTCAACATCTACCTGTGAGTCTGTTCACTCCATTTTCAGGACATAGTGAATATAATGAGCGATTACGTTATCAATTAGAAGCTTCAGTTCCATTAAAGAAAAACTTATGGCAACAAACGATTGAGGCTAAAATTTCTAATCAAGCTCATCATCTAGCATCGCGTCAAAAACCTTTTGAAAAGTTAGTTGCTTGGTCCAAGGATGTGAAATCAGGAGATACAACCAATCGAGAGTCTCACTCTGCGGCTTATTATTGGGAGAATTTATTTGATTTACCTCATTTTTTTCGCGGACAAAAAGGTGATCCCCCCAATAATTTATTAAACTATGGTTATGCCATTTTAAGAGCGATTTGTGCTCGATCATTGGTGGGAAGTGGAATGTTGCCTGTGCTTGGAATTCATCATGCAAATAAATACAATGCGTATTGCCTAGCAGATGACATCATGGAGCCTTACAGGCCTTATGTGGATGCCTTGGTATGTTCCATAGTCGACCGCTTTGAATCGTTTGAAAAATTAACGACTGAGTTGAAAATGGAACTGCTTAAAATTGCAGCGATGGATGTGGTCATTGACGGAAAGAAAAGCCCATTATTGGTAGCAATGTCTAGAACGTCGAATTCACTTCAAGCTTGTTTTTCAGGGGTAAGTCGAAAACTTTTATATCCCGTGTATGAGTAAGGATCATTTTTCGAGGTTAAATCAATACAGGTGTATGTGGGTATTAGTATTTTTTGATCTGCCAACAGAAACGAAAGTTCAACGAAAGGTAGCGTCTCGTTTTCGGAAAGATTTGATGACTGATGGATTTACCATGTTTCAATTTTCTATTTATTTACGTTTTTGTGCCAGTCGCGAAAATGCTGAGGTACATATAAAGCGAGTGAAAGGAAGACTTCCTAAAAAAGGGAAAGTAGGGATATTACACATCACTGACAAACAATTTGGGATGATGGAAGTATTTCACGGAATAAAAGAAATTGAAAAAGAAATGCCTAATCAGCAGCTGGAGTTGTTTTAGCGGGAAGAGATAAAAACGTTTTAGCTAAAGGTTAAATCATGAGGACTAACACAGCGTGCTATAGCCCTTCATGATTTTTTAAGCTCTTTAGCTAAAGCGTTTTCATTTTCCATTAATTTTTTAATTTTTATTGTTGATTTATTCCCTGGTTGTTTTTATCTTAAAGTAACTTTTACAAATAGAAATCAGTTATGAAGAGAGCCAAAGCAATCCTTAAACCAGAAAACATGTACCATGTTTACAATCGTGCGCATGGAAAGGAACAACTATTTATAGAAGAGATGAATTATCATTTTTTTCTAAAGAAATTCAAGGAATATATTCATCCTATTGCTGAAGTATATTCCTATTGTTTAATGCCTAATCATTTTCATGTTTTAATTAAGGTAAAATCGGAAGAAGAGCTAAATATTTTCTTTCAAGAAGCGTGGAGCGAAAAGTCGATAACTTCTCAAGCATTTCCAATTGACAAAAAGGTGACACAGCAATTTAGTAATTTTTTTAATGCCTACACGAAAGCGTTTAACAAGACTTATTGTCGTTTAGGAGGTTTGTTTATATCCAATTATCGGCGGATAAAAATAGAAAATAACAGGCAGTTTTTAAATACGGTAAAGTACATTCATTTTAATCCTGTTAATGCTAGACTGACAGAACGACCAGAAGATTGGAAGTATTCTTCTTATGGAGCCTATGTTACAAATAAAAGAAGTTTAGTTTCGAAAGAATATGTTATTGAAAAATATGGTGATTTCAATAATTTTTTAGCAATACACGGCACTCTGCCTCGCCATCAAGGACTATAACACGTAATCCACGTCCTTGATGGATTAAAGCAGAGAATTGAAAACCTATCCATGTCCTTTATGGGTTAGCGATTAAGTGCCAAAGGTGAGTCAATGAAGGACTAGCACATCGTGCTATAGTCCTTCATTGCGGAGGGCACTTAATCTTGCATTTGCAATTTCTAAATTAAACGCATATTGCTCTTCATACGGAATATTGGTTCGAAGCCCATACCATTCGAGCATCTCTTTGTGCTCATCGGTTTTACGACTTTTATTTGAAATCTCCATTAAATTATAAAAACCTGGATAGCTTCCGCAACCCTCTATTGGTGCGGCATTTTCACCTTTTATACATATTGGATACAAGACTTCTTCTTTTGGCTTCTGTAGTACCCTTACTTCGTGCGTCCAATCGTCACCAAAGTCATACGTGTAATGAACTTTCTTTTGTGTTCCATCGAAAATTTTAGCTAAGTATGTTTCCGATGCATCCATTTCTTGGTATCTGTTTCCGAAAAAACTACCAAATTCGTCATCATCATCTAACAGTTTAAGGACATCACTTCTGTAAGGCGCCCCTAAGTTAAACTGATACAAATGAGCATCTTCCCAATTCATGACACATTGTATGACTTGGTGAAATTCATGAAAAGTGAATTTTTCTGGAACGATTACCGTTCGATATACCTGCGGGTCCGTGTATTTCAGGACTATTTTTAGTTTGTGTGACATTGTGTTTGTTTTATTTTAATATTCTCCAACGTGCACTATTTTTCCGAGGTGATTAAGTCTTATTTTTATCAAATTCTTAACTCCATTGCTACTCCTAATATTTTCCCATGTAACTCTTCTTGTTTCATTTAAATCGATTAATTGTGTTTCTAAGTGATGTCGGAAAAAGTAATTTTTTGTTGCAATCTTCTGTACCCTGAACAAGTTAGGACTTATTTTATGATAGTTTTTCTCATCCATCAAATCAATTTCACTTGGATTAAAATCATTTTCTTCATTAGGAAACACAAACATTTCATTTTGCTTCATGGTAAACTGAAACTTCCAGCCATTTTTATGTTCTTTATTCACGATAGGAAGATTCGCATTTACACGTGCCACCGCCTCGTAAAAAGAAACAACCTCTTCCTGTAAGTTCCCTTTTTCATCTTCATAAATCGCTACATGGTGATTATTTCCAGTACTCACAAAGTCTGCTGCTTTGGGTTTACCATTGGTATCTAAAATTTCATTTCCGAAATGGTCTTTAGCAGAATGCAAAGCTTCAGCGTTACTTACGCCAGTAATTGTTACTCTTTTAATAGCAATTCCTTTTTCTTTGTTTAGCCAGATAGGATTTTTTTCA
>SKHH01000021.1 GCA_007117055.1 Lishizhenia sp.
ACAACCGATGCTTTTATTTCCAAATATAACCCCGATGGTACAACCATGTTGTGGTCAACATTCTTCGGCGGTGGAGACAATAATCAAGGTACAGATGTCCCCCACTCGTTGATTGCAGATTTAGATGACAATATTTATGCCTTTGGGACAACATCCTCCACAGACTTTCCAATCGTAGATGGATTTCAAACAAATCACGCGGGGGGAACTCCAATTAGTTTTAATTCAATTGGAGCAAATTTCAGCATCGTAGGTACAGACATATTTGTTACTAAATTCAGTTCTAATGGACATAATTTATTGGGATCTACTTATGTAGGTGGCTCATCTAATGATGGTATAAATTATAAAGTAACATCAGGAAACTATTTAAATGCGGCTGCCTATGATAGTTTGACCATGAATTATGGGGATCAATTGCGTGGTGAAATTATGTTAGATGAAGAAAATAATATTATTGTAGCTACTAGCACACGTTCGGCAGACTTTCCCACTGCGAATCCTTTTCAAGCTGCAATTGGAGGGAAACAAGATGGAGCTATTTTCAAAATACGCAGTGACTTCTCGGAGCTCATGTGGTCAAGTTTTTATGGTGGTACCGAAAATGACGGATGTTATTCGGTAAAAATTGACAGCGAAAACAACCTCGTTTTTGCAGGAGGAACCTCCTCAACCAACTTACCCATGCCTGGCGGTGGTTATCAAGACAATTATCAGGGCGGAAAAGTGGATGGATTTGTTGTTAAAATCTCTGAAGATGGACAAACCGTATTAAATGCTACTCATTTAGGAACAAATTTATACGACCAAATATACTTTGTTGAAATTGATAGAGCTGATGATATTTATGTTGTAGGTCAAACGATGAGTAACAATTTTCCAGTAATTGGGGATGTCTATGTTAACCCTAATTCTCGACAATTTATAACCAAATTCAATAACGATTTATCAGACATTGAACTTTCAACAGTATTTGGAAGTTCTGAAAACACCATAGATATTTCTCCTTCTGCATTTTTGGTAGATATTTGTGGTAACGTCTACGTTTCTGGTTGGGGAAGAAACCTTCTTTTAAATACAGAAATGCAAAACATGCCAGTTACTCCTAATGCGTTTCAAGCAACTCCACCCAACGGATTTGACTTCTATTTAATTGTATTAGAAAGAGATATGGCTGACTTACTTTATGGCTCTTATTTAGGGGGAGGTACTTCCAGAGAACACGTCGATGGAGGTACTAGTCGATTTGATAGAAACGGAGTCGTTTATCAAGGGGTGTGCGCTGGATGTGGAGGAAATAGTGACTTCCCTACTTCACCGGGAGCCTGGTCTGATGAAAACTTAGCTTCTAATTGTAACGCATTAGTTTTTAAGTTTGATTTTGATTTAATCCCTGTAGCTGAATTTACAGCCAGTCAAACAGAAGGATGTGCTCCTTTTGAAGTGACATTTGAAAACTTCTCTTCCGATTCTAGTAATTATGTATGGGACTTTGGTGACGGAAACCTTGACTCCACCACATTTGAGCCTACCATAACCTATACTGAACCTGGTACATACGAAGTACTCTTATATGTGTTTGACCCAATTTGTGAAATCACAGATACAGCTCAAATTGTAATCACCGTTTTCACGGAACTTGAACTAGAACCGATGGATCCAATAATAAACTGTAATCCTACAGACATTAGTTTAGTGGCAAATAGTAACGGAACAGCAGATAGTTTTGAATGGTCTAGCAATTCTGATTTTACAGATATACTAAATCCCGATCCATCCGATTCCACAGCAGAAGTTTTCACAAGCGAAAGCGGCTATTTCTACATACGTATTTCAAATGATGGTTGTGATTTAATTGATAGTGTGGAAGTTATTTTTACAAGTGCAGACTTATTATTAGAAGGTGATGAACTCATTTGTTTGGGAGACACAGCATATTTCAGTGCAGAAAGTATTGTCGATGGTGTCGAATTTACAAACTATTCATGGTCTCCTCCTGAAATAATAATTGAAGGAAGCGGAACCAGTCAAGTGGCTGTGATACCTGATGGCACTCAGTATATAAGTGTTACAGCCGAGGCGGATAACGGCTGTATAGTTACGGACTCAATATTAATTACTGTTAGCGAAATTGACCCCAGTACTGTGTCAGCTAGTGCTTCAGATACACTTGTCGCAGTTGGTGATGTCGTTATTATTAGCGCTCTACCCGATGGATATGATTATGAATGGTTTCCACCGGACGGTATTGTTGACCCTAATGCACAAGAAACGGAGGCTACAATTAGCGAAACGACCACTTTTACAGTATTCATTTCAGACAGTGTTTGCACCACATTCGCTCAAGTGACTGTTTTAACCGTTGATTTTATATGTGATGAACCTTTTGTGTTTGTTCCAAATGCGTTTACCCCGAATGGAGATGGAAACAATGATATACTTTTTGCAAAAAGTACCATCGTAGACGATACGGAAGAGTTTATATTCAGGATATATAACCGATGGGGAGAAAAAGTATTTGAAACATTTGACGTAACGGAAGGATGGGATGGCACTTGGAGAGGGAAGCTGTGCAAACCAGATGTTTACGACTACTACTTAGAAGGTTTTTGTATTGACGGACAAGAATTTTTAATTCAAGGAAATGTAACACTAATACGATAAACGACATGGAAAGATTTATCATCATACTATTATTTTTGCTGAGTCTTAACAGTGTCACTGCGCAAGATATTCACTGGTCACAATTTGATTATAACCCTATCTTTCAAAACCCAGCAAATACAGGTCATTTTACAGGAGGAGAATATCGACTGCACGCGAATTATCGGGATCAATGGAGAAGCGTAACCGTTCCTTTCCAAACCCTTTCTATATCTGGCGATGCGCGTGGTTTACTGCACAATAACTTAGGTTTAGGAATGTATGTTTTTAACGATGTCACAGGAGATGGAAAGTTTAGAACTATTGAGATCCAACCTTCAGCTTCTTGGGTTTTTCGTTTGGATCAAGACTCTACACATACGATTCGGCCTGGAGCATCAGCAGGAATCAATTACCGAAACTTCAATTCGGATGCATTTTATTTCGGAAGTCAATGGGATGGAGAACAGTTTGACCCATCTATTTCAAGTAATGAAGTTTTTCAAACGGAAAGCAGAACAAACGTAACGATAGCAGCTGGAGTTAACTATGAATGGTATCAGAACCCTCGAAAAAAAGTCATTGTTGGTGTTGGTTATTTCAATATAAATCAACCGAATCAAGGCTTCTTTGGGGAAAATATTTTACGAGAACGTAGATTGAATGTTTTCGCTAGAAGTCAATTTAAAGTTTCAGACGATTGGGATATTTTACCCTCCATGCAGTACAATAATCAAGG
>SKHH01000282.1 GCA_007117055.1 Lishizhenia sp.
AGCCAATAGTAAGGCTTTATTTATAATGCTTTTTGTGAGCACCCCCTTATTATAGTCTTCAAAAATTATTGCGTCAACTCCTTTGGCTATTTCTTTTTCAAGATGCTTTAGTAATGCTTCTTCCTCTGGTTGGGAAATGTCATTCGTCTGTTCTTCATCCACACGTAATAATTGTTGGTTATTTCCGATTACACGTGTTTTTATAGTTGTTTTACGTTGCTTAGATCGAACGATACTATCGGTTTGAACTCCTGTTTCTTCTAGTAACTCTATCACCTTGTCACCAGGCGAGTCTTTGCCAATAACAGAACAAACAGATACAGAGGCTGATAGACTAATGAGGTTTAAAGCTACGTTGGCAGCTCCACCTAATCGCTCTTCTCGAGAACTAAAACTTACAATTGGAACGGGAGCCTCAGGACTTATGCGATTTACTTTACCTTCGAGGTACGCATCAATCATAAGGTCACCAATTACAATTATTTTTTGTTTCGAGAAGTTTTCGAAAAGAGCGTTTACGTCCATAATTTAATTGAGTTTTTTTAGTGCTTTGGCAATGCGGTTCATTGCTTTTGTAAGTGTCTCCTCGTCTGTAGCGTAAGAAATACGAATACAATTAGGATCTCCAAAAGCATCACCTGTTACTAGAGCTACCAAAGCTTCCTCTAATAGATACATGCTCAAATCATTCGCATCTTTAATTACATTACCATTGAATGATTTTCCGAAGAAAGAAGAAACATCTGGGAAGAAATAAAAAGCTCCTTCAGGTTCGTTTACTAATACGCCATCCATTTCTTGCAATGCTTTTAACACTAATGCTCTTCTGCTTTTAAATGCAGCAAGCATGTCTTTTAGGAAATCAGGATCTTTTTTTAGTGCAGCAATAGATGCTCTCTGAGTTATGGAACAGGTACCACTTGTAAACTGACCTTGAATTTTAGAACAGGCTGCGGCAATTTCTTTTGGAGCACCGATATATCCCAAACGCCAACCGGTCATTGCCCAAGCCTTGGACATACCATTAATGGTAACGACTTGGTCAAACACCTCAGGGAATTGAGCTAAACTTTCATGCTTTCCAACAAAGTTAATGTGCTCATAAATTTCGTCTGAAATAACAGTGATGTTTTTATATTTAGAAATTACTTTTGCCAGAGATTGTAGTTCTTCCTTGCTGTATACAGAACCTGTTGGATTACAGGGTGTAGAAAAAATGATCATTTTAATTGAATCATCTAAGCTGTTTTCCAACTGTTCTCCAGTTAATTTAAAGTCAGAGTGAATATCAGCGTTAACAACCACAGGAATTCCACCCGCTACTTTTACGATTTCGATGTAAGAAACCCAATATGGAGCAGGAATTAATACTTTGTCCCCAGGATTAATAAGACTCATTACGACATTAGCAATGGATTGCTTAGCACCTGTTGAAACCACGATTTGATCTTTGCTGTATTTTAAACCATTATCACGTTCGAACTTTGCACAAATTGCCTCACGTAAATCATCGTAACCAGGAACCGGAGTGTAAGTAGTGTAATTTTGCTCCATTCCTTCAATTGCAGCTTTTTTAATGAATTCAGGAGTGTGAAAATCGGGTTCTCCCAAACTCAAAGAAATAACATCTTTCCCTTCTGCTTTTAATTCTCTACTTTTTCTAGACATAGCAATAGTAGCCGACTCCTCCATTGCTTGCAATCTTTCAGATAATTCAATCATATCAGTTCTTCATTATTTTTGACAAAAATACTTTTTTAAGTCTAAATAATAGATATGTATGAAATAAACTAAAACAGATTTTGTGAGGTAAACGAACCATTATTGTACTGAATGATTAGATACCTCTCATATCATTTCAAGTAACAACTGCAAAAAAAATGTTTTTTTTAGAGTACTGGTTAAACTAAATTATAATTAGGTTCAACTTTAAAAATATAGCCTAAAAACAATTGCTTAATAGCCTCCAGCGAAGGCGATAAAAACATACGTAAATTAAAGTTGATTTAATTCCGAAAATAAGCAGATTTTCATTCGAACAACTCGTTTTACAGAAGCTTCTATTTCGTTTTTGATTTCTTCGGATGTTGTGTAAGCTTCTAGCAGTTCAGCGTGTGCTTTTCTTGCATCAAGAGGCATGAGTAAAATGTCACAACCTGCCGAAATAGCTAACGTGTTTGCGTTTTGTACATTTCGAACACCCCCCATGTTTAATGCGTCTGTAATGATTAGTCCTTCAAAATTTAGGCCGTCTCTTAATAAATCGGTTACTATTTTTCTACTGGTCGTAGCGGGAAGGTTATTTGTAGAGAAGTTAGGGTTGTTTTTTACGGCTATATGAGCAATCATAATACTTAAAACACCATTTTCTATTAGTTCGGGGTAATTCTTAATTTCTTTCATTTCTCCATCGATGTAAACAAGTTTTTCATGCGTATCACCAACTACATATCCATGACCTGGAAAGTGCTTTGCAGTGGCTATGATTTGGTGTTCTTGTGTTTTAGAAATAAATGCATTTGACCAAGGTACTACGTTTTCGGGTTGGTGTCCAAAGCTTCTCCACCCAACGGTTTTATTGGGAGACATATCTACTACTGGAGCAAAATTATAGTTTATTCCTATTTTATTTAATTCACTTGAGATAGTTGTTGCAACCTCTTCAACTTCTTGGATGTTTTGAAGTGTATTTGCTTTGGCTACTGTTTTTGTGTTATTTATTTTTCGATTGATTAAACTTGGTTCAGCATCGGCACTGTAGAGAAATGGTAAGCGTTGTTTTTCCGCGTTTAATATGTTATATTCATAAATCCAATTTTTAAATTCTTCTTTGGTACCGTTTAACATTAAAATCCCTCCAATTAAGCCATCTTTAACTAACTCGTCAATTATCGCTTTTGATTGTCCGTGTTTCCCCATTGCAGGCATAATGAGTTGAGCGATTTTCTCGGATGGACTCATGATGTTAAGATAGCTTTGTACCAAGTTGTCAAGTGTTGTGTCTGTTTTTAAGTAATCATCTAGAGTGAAAATTTTTGGTGTGACTCCTTCTGTGGTTTTATTTGTTTCTTCCGATTGTTTGGAAAGGAGTTGCTCGTTTTCTTGAGCTTGACAAGTGTAAAAGCTAAAAAATAGAATAAATGACGAGAGTTTAATTGGAGACATAATTTAAAAAATAAAGTTGATGTTGATTTTCATTTCAGTAGATACACTTTGAGCTACGGGACACTTTTTAGCAGCGTTCTTTATACGTTGTTGGTCTTTTTCTGTCCAATTATTGCCGCGAAGATCAAGTTCAATGTCTAAAGATCCAACTCTTCTTGGGTTGCTCAACATTGTTTTTTGTACTTCACCGTTTCCTTGAATGAATTGTAAATCATGTTGCTCGCAGAAAATCCCAATAATGGTCATCATGCATGAAATGTAAGAAGCGGCAAGCATGTCTGTGGGTGAAAAATAAGATCCTTTGCCATTATTGTCAATTGGAGCGTCTGTTGTAATTTTTTCTCCTGAATCTAAGTGTCTACAAGAGGTTCGTTTTTCTCCTAGATATGCTATTTGAATTTTTGTCATCTTCTTTCTTTTAAGTAATTTTGTAGCTTTATATGAGAACAAAGAACGTGATTTTTAATTTATCGTTCATTAGAATTCTTATTTTTATCTTTAAAAAAGAAAAAAATGCAAATAGCTACAGAATATAAAGTTGAAAATAAAATAGAAAAAATTCGTAAGCCGAAATGGCTCCGTGTAAAGCTCCCAACTGGGGAGAACTATCGAAAAGTTCGAAAACTGGTAGACGAACATAAACTGCATACAATATGTGAGAGCGGTAGTTGTCCAAATATGGGGGAATGTTGGGGAGCAGGTACTGCGACTTTCATGATTTTGGGTAATATTTGTACAAGGTCTTGTGGTTTTTGTGCTGTTCAAACAGGAAGACCAGATGAGGTAGATGAGTTTGAACCAGGAAGGGTTGCTCACTCGGTGAAAACGATGGGGGTAAAACACGCTGTCATTACCTCTGTGGATAGAGATGATTTGTCTGATGGTGGAGCAAACATTTGGGCGCAAACAGTAAGAGCAATCCGCAAGCAATCTTCGGGGACAACATTAGAAACACTTTTGCCTGATTTTGCTGGTAAGTGGCAAAATCTTGAAATTGTGTTAGAGGAAGCTCCTGAAATAGTTTCGCATAATTTGGAAACTGTACGTAGATTAACCAAGCAGGTTAGAATTCAAGCAAAATATGATCGAAGTCTCGAAGCCTTGTTTCGCATAAAAAAAGCAGGTATGAGAACAAAATCGGGCATCATGTTAGGCTTGGGAGAATCTCATCAGGAAGTTGTTGAAACTATGGAAGATATGAGAAGTGTTGGTGTTGATATTGTTACTTTAGGTCAGTATTTGCAACCTACGCCAAAGCACCTTCCTGTGGCTGAGTTTGTAACTCCTGAACGTTTCGAAGAATACAAGCAATTAGGGTTAGAAATGGGTTTTAAATATGTAGAAAGTGGACCGTTGGTACGTTCCTCTTATCATGCAGAAAAACACATTTTTGATATGTAGAAAATGGATGGATTGATTTTAATTAGTGTAATTTTTAGACAATCAATCAGTTAAATTAACACTTTAGTATATAGAAATCTTCAAGGTTATTACATATTAAGATTTTTTTGTAAATTGGCGCCTTGAAAATGTTATGAAACCGTATGAAAATAAATAAAATGAATCGAAGTAGATTAGTAATTGGTGTTTTAGGAGTAGCAGCTATGGCGACGTCGTTGTTGTTATTGAATACTTTTGGAACAGAGGCGGAGTCAAAGTACTCGAAGAATAGGGGGACGCTGGGGCAAACTCAGTCGTCGAATCATTATCAGGACTGGTTAGAGGCGAAGATGTTAGATGTAGAAACAGGGTTGCCTATTACTCCTGATCGTTTGCAGGATATACTACACGCGCATGCACTTCAACCAAAGTCTCTAGTAGTGGAATGGATGGAGCATGGACCAGATAATATTGGTGGTCGTACAAGAGCTGTTCATATTGATCGTTTGAATAACAATAGAATTTGGTCAGGAGGTGTTACAGGAGGTCTTTACAAATCAGAAAACAGAGCTAATCGTTGGTACAGAGTAGATAACTTCCCTGGTAATCAAATGATATCTTCGATATCTCAAGATGCTGCTGGAAACGTTTATGTCGCAACAGGTTCTTTACAGGAGGGAAGTAGCTGGACGGGCAATGGTTTATATGTTACACCAGACGCTGGAGAAACATGGGAACTTGTGCCGGGTACAGAGAACATGACTAGAATTAATAGAGTGATTGGGCATGAAAATTGGAATCACATTTACTTTACAACAAATTCTGGCTTTCCATTAAGAAAATATTCATACGGTGGTGAGATTGAAAATGTAAGTTCGTACGGTGGTCAAGGAGCAAGAACATTGGCGGTTTCAGATGACGGTGAAATAATTGTTTGTGGCGCGGGTAATCACAGAACGTTTGTTTCGAAAGACGCAGGGGAAACCTGGGAAGATAAATCTGGTAATGGTGAAGGTCAAATTGCAACAGGCGGAGTTGCTCGTATAGAATATGCTGTTTCTACAAAGAAATCAAACGGACACTATTCTATTTATGCTACAACTGTAAATGGAGGAGCCTCTAACAATCAAGGTCAGTGGATTTCTATTAATACTGGAGACAATTGGCATCAGCATACACCAGCAACAGGTCCAGGGATTGAAAATGGTGTGATTGACTTTAGAAATCAAGGTACTTGGAATAATGTAGCGACTTTTGATCCAACAGATCCTAAGCGAGTTATTGTAGGTGGGATTGATTTACATGAGTGGAGACAAGTAATCGACAATCCTCCATCTGGTGGTTGGAATAAAATTTCGTTATGGTTTGTAAATCCAACAAATCCACTTTATGTACATGCGGATAATCATGATTTGAAATGGGATAAAAACAATGTATTGTACATTGGAAATGACGGAGGGGTAAATAAGTCAGAAGATTTGGCTCAAACATTTTATCCAGCAAACAGAGGGTATAACATCGCACAGTTCTTCAAGATTGCATACGATCGTGAAGGTGCTGTTGTAGGAGGTACACAAGATAATGGTAGTTTGTATAATAACTACACGAATTCTACATTTAGAGAGTTTAGACAGGTTACTGGTGGGGATGGCTTCTCTGCAGCTATATCATTTTTTAATCCGAATCTGATCATCACAAGTAGTCAGTTTAACAATTTAAATCGCTCGGGTGATGGAGGGCAAACCTTTAACCCGTTAGTTCCAAGATGGCCAGCACAATACGCAGATCCTGGGACAGATGGTGCGCAGCATCCGTTTCATACGGAGTTTTATTTAGCTGAATACTATGATCCAAGTTCTGAGGATTCGGTACTTTTTGTGCCACAACAACGTTATGACGCTGGAGATGTTGTTCGAGTGCCAAGTTTGGCTACTGGAGATACGATCGATTACATCACCCCGACAATAGTACGTTATTCTGACACGTTGTTATATGATCCGTCATTAACAAGAACGGAATATGTTGTAATAGATGAGCACTCAGGAATTTCTTACGATTTAGGAATCTTTGATTTTGAACCTATGCCTTCAGCTTCTGGGAATTATCCTCCTGCTATTGGTGATTCTTTAATTGTTAATGGACCATTAGGCTTGGATACTATAAAAGTCGCTTCTTTTGAAGGATATGACTTTTTCGTAGGTGTGGAAGAAGTATCAGGCGACTTGTTTGATATGGCGAGAGATACCATGTTGCTTGGTATTCCATGGGATACGCTTAAAGTAATGGATCCATTCCAATCGTGGTTCGTCGTTGCGACTACTGCTAATGGTGGGGAGTTGTGGGGAACGCGTGACGCTTTGCGTTTATCTATTTTAGAGCCAAAATGGGCAAGAATTGCGACTCAGTTAGGGGGTGCTGCACTTGACGTTGAGTTCAGTGAGGACCTAAACCACATGTTTGTTTCTGGAGGGCCATTTAAGAGTTCAACGGAATTTAATAATTCAGGACCATTACATAGAATTGATGGTTTGGGAAGTGTGTATTCATCGGATCCTGACTTTATGACTAAAGTGGACACGAGAGATCAGTTTGGAGCAACGGCAACTACCAAAACACAAATTTCTAACTTGAATTTTGCAGGAATTGGTATTGATCCTAGAAATCCAGATATCTTAGTAGCAACTCAAGGGTTTAATGGAAGTGTGTACCGCTCTAATAATGCTACATCAGCAACACCTACATTTACTAATGTCGGTTCGCAAGGTGGTTTGGCTTTTTATGACGTTGTTGTAGATAGAGATGATCATGATATCTTATTCGCGGCAACAATTAACGGTGTAAGTCTTTCTGAGGACGGAGGAGCTACATGGACGGATGTTTCTGATCCAAGTTTCGCTGGAACTCCTTGTTACCATATTGAACAGTCATGGAGAACTTGGGATGAAGGAAACAAAAGACCTGGAGCCATTTTCTTAGGAACCCATGGTCGTGGTATATTCTCAACTGATGCAGTATTAAATGTAGCGGAAAATGACAATGTGATTAAAGAAAAAGAAAAGAAAGAATCTTTTGTAAGCGTTTATCCAAATCCATCTAGAGATAATAGTACGTTAGTGATAGATGTTAAAAAGGAATCTTCAAATGTTTCTATTCTATTCTTCAACCTTTCTGGTAGTGTAGTGAAGTCAATCAATAGAACGAATATGTACATGGGAAAAAATGAAATTTTCTTTAGTGCATCTGATTTACCGCAAGGAACTTATTTAATTCGAGTTCAGGCAGGTGATCAAATTGAAACAACTAAATACATTAAAATGTAATACTATATTTTAAATAGGGAACCCTCTACTGATTAACAGTAGAGGGTTTTTCTTTTCTTTTTATATAAACTAAAATCGAATATTATGTCGACAAAAATTAGCTTGAAAGAAGCCTTAAATACTGTAGCTGAATTCCACGATGCTTTTGGTGTTCAAAATAATTATCAGCCAATCGCTCAAATTGGTGAGGATCAAATTCAATTGAGACATGACTTGATGAAAGAGGAAAATGAAGAGTACCTCATAGCAGCAAAAGAGAATGACTTAGTTGAAATCGCCGATGCATTGGGTGATCAACTTTATATTTTGTGTGGTACAATCGTAAAGCATGGACTACAAGATAGGATTGGAGAAATTTTTAAGGAGATTCACGCATCAAACATGAGTAAATTAGGTGAAGATGGAAAGCCAATTTACCGAGAGGATGGGAAAGTGTTAAAAGGACCAAATTATTTTAGACCTAATATTGCCAAATATCTTGATGACAAATAATTCGGCTGGACAAACTTTAATTCGTGTTTATGGTGTGTGCATAAAAGAACAAAAGCTTCTTTTGCTGCAGGAATCCATGAACGGAAAATCGTTTACTAAATTTCCTGGTGGAGGGCTTGAATACGGTGAAGGACTAAAGGATTGTTTGAAAAGAGAGTTTTTAGAAGAACTTGGATGGGCAGTGGAAGTCTATGAGTTGGTTTATGTCAATGATTTTTGTCAACCAAGTGCTTTTCATCAGGATACCCAAATTATCAGTTTTTATTATCGTGTAGTTATATTAGAAGAGCTCGATGCTGCTACTGTGCGGGATAAAAACGAAACACCAACTTGGGTAAACCTGAATCAATTGACAAGTCAGTCGGTGGATTTTCCAATCGATAAAACAGTGGTCGAAAAATTAATGAAGGAAATGAAACTAAATGGCTAGTTATTCCAAATTTTGCTTAACCCAGGCGCTTTTGAACATAGGTGTTTACCCTATTAAAGAATTGTACAGGGGTGTATGTTCTCCAATTTATATCTTCTAGTTCGCCTCCCAATACAAAAAATTGATCGAGGTGGATTTCTTTAAATTCAGCGATGACATGCTCATGAAAATTAAGTAAAGCAATATAACCGTCTTCTAATTCGTCAAACCACTCCTCATAATAACAGTCATCTGAGTAATGAAAATTCAAAACGTTTTCACCGATTAAAATATACTTATCTATGCCCTCATGAAGTAAATGCTCAATGATGTCTCTTTTTAATGTCATGATATCGTTGTTTATGGCGTCATTCCATTCTCCGATCAATTCAATAACAACGACGCCTTCCTCATAATCCGCAAAAAGAATTTTCATGAACAAGGTAGGAGAACCAAAGTTGTCCCACTGAGGATGTATTACATAGTTATATACATGATCTGAAAATTCAAATTCCGAATATTCACGATTGTAGAACGGTGAACGCTCATCTTCTGAGGCGATGTAATAATCTCTCCAGTTATAATAGGGTTCTAAATCATGCATGATGCGAATGTAGATTTATTCTTTGAATTTTGAGTGAAAATCTTAATCGTTTTGTAATTTTGGGTACAATTAATTATGCTTCTAATAATGTTGGATTACTTTTTGTTATTCTACGTTTCAAGAGCTTAAAAAAGTAGGTTATGAAATATGTTATTTTATGCGTTATTGCATGTGTTTTTATTGTTTCCTGTGAAACGAAATCGGATAGTGTCAATCTAAAAGATGTGGTAAATAACTTTATTCAAGAGGAACAAACCCCAGTTTATGGATCGATAGATTTATTTGGAATTATTCAAAAAGCAGGAGTAACTGAACTACCAGTTTTTGGAGAGTTGATTGAAGAACAATTAGAGTCTATTGGTGCTTCAATTCATATCGATCAGAAGCTTTATTTCGCTATGGATGGAGCGTTGAATGATGAAGGAACCCCTCAAAACCTTTTTGCTTTTGCAGCAGTAAAGAATAGAGATTCATTGATTGATTTGTTTTCTCGAATGGGCTACTTTTTTGAAGAAGAAAATGGGGTGTATTATTCATTTGATATGAATTCTGCAATAGGGTTTACTGAAAGTGTATTGTCTATGGTGACTACAGACTTCGATAAAGACTCCGAAGAGGAAATTCGAAAAGTAATGTCTAAAATGAAGAGTACAGGCAAAGAAAAGTCAACGGAGGACTTATTTCAGAATCAAGGCGACTTGTTTATTGTTTCAAATTTAGGTGCTGTAGATTTTATACCTTCCATAGATCAGGGTATCGTTGACGCAGATGAAATAGAACAAATAAAATCAATGCTTGAAGAGTTGAGGTCGATTACCAATTTGAGTTTTCTAGACGGGAAATTAAGTTTCACCAATGAATTTGAATTTGGTGATGCCATGGAGGAGTTTATGATTTTGAGCGAAGTGGATCAACAAAAAGTATTGGATAAAATCGAATTATCTAATCCAATGTTTGCTTTTTCAATGGCATTAGATATTCCAAAATTGGAAAAGTTATTGAAGAAATATAATCCAGATGCGCTAAAAGAATTATATGCTTCTTTAGGAACTGCTGGTTTGATTTTGAGAGGACTAGGAGGGGAAGGCATTGAGTCTATTTTTGACGGTTCAATTGTAGCATCATTGGATAATATTCAAAGTAAACTAGACCTTACAGAACTCCCAGCTTTTTCTTTACACGCTGGAGTAGGAAAAGCAGGCGAAGTATTACTTGATGTTTTATTAGACCTTGCTGATGTTGGAGAGATTCAGAAGGATAATAAAGGTAATTACGTGTTTGAAGATATTCTGTTAAAAATGCGCTCAAATGAACTGCACTTAATGAGTGCTAGTAAGTCCGGAGTTGAAAATGGTAAAACACAATTATTAAATCGTTTCCCTGATTTTGGTAGCACACCAGTTTCTTTTTTCTTTGATATTGAAAAATTAATGCGTACCAATCCACAGTTGGTAGATCAGGATTTACGACCAGTTGTAAGCATTATGGATTATTTTACTTTTCAGATGAGTAAGGATAAGGCTTCAATGGATTTGTACTTATTGAATAAAAATGAAAATATTTTAAAACAATTGGTGGATGCTTTACAGGAACAACTTCAAGGTTTAGCAGAGGAAGGACTAATGATATAAATGATGATGCGATTTTTGGTTTTTTGGTTGGTGATGTTTATTATGGCTTGTAATCCGCAATCTAATGAAACATTGGATAGGGAAGAAGAGGAAGCTCATATCATTAAAAAAAGTGATCCCCCTGTTGCAATTGTAATTCATGGTGGTGCTGGAACTATTCTAAAAGAGCATTTATCGGATAGTTTAGAAAAACGATATCTATTTGTGTTGGACAGTATTATTTCTGCAGGTCATCAAGCGTTAGAAGAAGGAGAAGAAGCAGTAAATGTTGTGATAAAGGTAATCTCAGCTATGGAAGATAGTCCTTTATTCAACGCGGGAAAAGGCGCAGTATTTACGAATGACGGTATTAATGAATTAGACGCTTCCATTATGAAAGGTAAAGATCGTTCTGCTGGAGCTGTAGCTAGAGTAAAATCAATAAAAAATCCCATTCAATTAGCTCATGTAGTGATGGAGCGTTCAAATCACGTTTTTCTGTCAGGAGATGGTGCAGAGCAATTTGCTAAAAGCCAAGGAATCGAGAAAATAGATCCTGCTTATTTTTTTGTTCAAAGTAGATATGACGCCTTACTTAGGTCTAAAGAAAAATCAAGTGTGAGCAGTGTAACGCTTTCAGAGGATGAAAAGTTTGGAACTGTTGGGTGTGTAGCGTTAGATAAAAACGGAGATATTGTGGCAGGAACATCTACAGGTGGAATGACCAATAAACGCTTCGGTAGAATAGGAGATTCACCTATTATTGGAGCAGGGACTTACGCGGATAATCAAATCGGAGGCGTTTCAGCTACCGGTTGGGGAGAGTTTTTTATTCGGAATGTTGTTGCCTATGATATATTGGCTAGGATGCTTTATCGTAATGTTGATTTAGAACAAGCCGCTCGAGAAGTTATTTTTAACGTACTTGAGCCACATGGTGGTGATGGCGGAGTGGTTTGTTTGGATAAAGATGGAAATGTTGCAATGGTATTTAATACTGCAGGAATGTATCGTGCGGCAATTGACGGCAATGGGATAAAACAAGTAGGGATTTATGAAATGGATTGATTTCCTTGACAAGTAACCATATAAACAGATTAATACTAACTTTGTAAAAAGTAATTTTACATGATACCCTTTTCTCCTCCTAGAATTGATCAATTGATCATCGATGAAGTAACAGCAGTATTACAAAGCGGTTGGATTACCACTGGTCCCCGTACGAAGCAGTTTGAAAAAGATATTTCTGCTTTCTGTGGAAATAAATCTACGGTTTGCGTGAATTCATGGACAATGGGAATGCAGGTTTTTTTACATTGGTGGGGAATTGGTCCAGGGGATGAAGTTATTTTGCCTTCTTATACGTATTGTGCTTCTGGAAATGTTGTGTTGCATTCTGGAGCAAAGCTAATTTTGGTGGACTGCGAAGAAGGAGGGTTTAATTTATCAATTGATAAGGTAAAAGAGGCAATAACTCCAAGAACAAAAGCTATTATCCCTGTTGATATTGGTGGCTTGCCTTGTGATTACAATGCTTTATTTGAATTGGTTAACCAGAAAAAAGATATCTTTCAACCATCAAATGAATTACAAGAAAAACTAGGTAGAATTTTAGTTTTAGCAGATGCAGCTCATTCTTTTGGAGGGATGTATCAGGGTAAAAGAGTAGGTTCTGTCGCAGATGTTTCAGTATTTTCTTTTCATGCTGTAAAGAACCTTACAACTGCTGAGGGAGGTGCTATTTGTTTTAATTTACCAGAAACTTTTGATCACGATGAGATTTATCGTGCTTTTTGTATAAAAATACTACATGGTCAGTCAAAAGATGCCTTAGCTAAAACACAAAAAGGAGCATGGCGGTACGATGTGGAAGAGCCAGGTTTCAAATGTAATATGACAGATTTACAGGCGGCTATTGGACTTATTGAACTCAGGCGTTACGAAGGGAATTTACAAAGAAGAGCACATATAATGGAGAGATATCAGGCTGCTTTTGAAAATGAAACATGGGCTATTTTACCAAAAATAAAAGACGAAAACAAAACATCTAGTTTTCACTTGTATGGTTTACGTGTAAAAGGAGCCAATGAAAAAATGCGCGATGCGATTATTCAGGAAATTGCTGAAAGAGATGTGGCGGTGAATGTCCATTTTCAGCCGCTTCCTTTGTTGACGGCTTACAAGAAAAGAGGTTATGATATAAAAGACTTTCCGAATGCTTGGAATCAATATCAAAATGAAATTTCTCTTCCAGTATATTATGATTTATCGGATGAAAATCTTAACACTGTAATTAAAGCAGTAAAAGACGCAGTAGAAAAAATCTTGAACACATAATTATGCTAAAACGACTTTTTGACCTTTTGTTTTCTGCGTTGGTGTTATTCTTTTTTCTTCCTTTTGGATTTGTTATCACTCTGATAATTCTGGTTACAAGCAAAGGAGGGGCGTTTTACACGCAAGAAAGAATTGGTAAAAATGGAAAGCCTTTTGGGTTGTTAAAGTTCCGAACTATGCGTCAAGATTCAGATAAACTGGGAAAACTGACAGTCGGAATGCGTGACCCAAGAATTACGAAAGTAGGCTATTTTTTACGAAAGTATAAATTGGATGAATTTCCGCAATTTATCAATGTTCTGAAAGGGGAGATGAGCGTTGTTGGTCCAAGACCAGAGGTGAAAGAATATACGGATTTGTACACTGATGAACAAAGAGAAGTGTTGACAGTTAAGCCGGGTATAACGGATTACGCTTCTATTGAATATTTTGATGAAAATCGCTTGTTGGGAGAAAGTGACAACCCAAAAGAGACGTATATTAAGGAAATTATGCCTGCCAAAATTCAACTTAACAGAAAATATTTTGAATCTCCAAGCTTGAGTAAAGACCTTGATATAATCAGATTGACATTTTTAAAGATGGTAAAAAGATAGGGGGCTCTGAACTTTTATAAATCAAGAAGTTTCTTGGTTACTTCTTTTTCGAGAATTCCAGCCGAATAGTTTGTAAATTGGACAAAAACTTAAGAGGCTCGTCAATAAAAAAACTGTTCCTATTGTTATAATGGTGTAAGCCAACCACCCATTTAAGATATCAAAAATGAAAAGTCCTATAGCTATTAAGAAAAGTACAAAGCGAATCAATCGGTCGGTATTACTAATGTTCATGTTCATAATTCAAATTTAATTTTTTTATTGATACATTGTATTCGCGTTTACATTTTATTTTGTTAAAAAGTGATGGATGGTGCAATTTAGAGGTGTGAACTAAATGAGTCTTTTATTTTTCGTAGATTTGAAAAAAATATGTTGTCATGAAATTATTATTTGTTTTTGTAATTACGCTTTTTTTCTCGTTTGAACTATTATCACAAGCAGAAACTAATGCCTCGGTTAAAATGTTTAACTTAGAATATAGTAATGCGTTAAAAAATAACGACGCCACGGCATTCTCTAAATTAGTTAGGGATTATGAATTAATTAAAATAGACGGTGAATATTTTATTGGGGTATTAGCCCTTGTTGATGAGAACTTTATTGATCAAACTAGTTTAGCAGATTTAGAAGTAAAAAACGATACTAAAATTGCTGATTTATGGACATTTCGTGTTCCAATTAGTAAATTCAATTCTTTTTTGAATGTACAAGGAATTAAATATGTTGAAGTGGGAGAGCCTGTTTCAGAAGATTTAATTGATGATTTACCTTCTACACGTGCAGATAGTGTTCATGCAGGCCTCGGAGGTTTACTTCAAAGTTATACAGGAAAAGACGTTGTAATATGTGTTATAGATTGGGGGTTTGATTATACACACCCTACATTTTACGATACGACTTTTTCAAAACTTCGATTAACACGCGCTTGGGATCAAAATAAATTTGTTGGAACCCCTCCGGAAGGCTACAATTTTGGAGTAGAATATGCGGGAACAGAGGAGTTATTAGCTGCTGGCTCAGATACCACTTATGTTTTCGGTTCAGGTAGTCATGGTGCTCATGTAGCTGGTATTGCCGGTGGAGCTGGAGCTGGACAAGGATATGTTGGCTCAGCGCCAGAATCTGAATTGATTTTTATTTCGTTACGCAGAGACGCTCCTTCTTTAATCGATGCGTTTTCTTACGCCATTAATTATGCAGCATCCGTAAATAAACCTATTGTTTTTAACATGAGCTTTGGATCACATTTAGGGCCTCATGATGGTACATCTTTAAAGAACTATGGTATTGACATTTTGCATGGTCCAGGGAAGATTTTTGTTGGTTCCGCAGGAAATAATGGTTCTTCTAATGCTAACTTCCACTTGGATTATGATTTTTCACAAAATCAAGGGGATACGATAACAACTACAGTAAATTTTGACAGTCAACCGGAACAATTCGGACAAACACTTTCCATGTGGGGCTCTGCTCATTCAGATTTTGCTGTTTCCATTTTATTGGCGTCTACTTCTCATGATTCCGTATATCAAACGCCTTACTACAGCTCGCTGAACGAACCTACTTTCATTGATACAATTTTAGTAGGAATTAATGATACTTTAATTATTCGTATGCAATCAACACGAAGTTTCTTTTTAAATGATAAACCAAATATTCGATTGGAGATAAAGAACACCTCTTCCAATAGAGCAGTGTTACATGCAACATCACAAAATACACACTTACATATCTGGAATAATGTTCGCATGAATAACCGTTATACCAATTGGGGTGTTCCACTTACGAGTGTTTACCCAGGTTCTTTGGCGGGAAATAATGAATATGGACTAGGTGAGCCTGCTGGAGTAGGAAGAAATGTGATTACAGTAGCTTCTTATAGAGCGGAACAGTTTGCGCCAAATGGAAATTTATTGTTTGGAAACATTTCTGGTTTCAGTAGTTTTGGCCCTACCGTAGATGAGCGTATAAAGCCAGATATTGCTTCAACAGGACAAGCGGTGTATTCATCTTTAAATTCATTTGATTATACGAGTAATCCTTCATTTCCTTTTGAGTTTGAGGGTAAAACGTATGGTTGGGCTTCTTTTTCAGGAACTTCTATGTCTGGTCCTATGGTAGCAGGTATTGTAGCTTTAATGTTGGAAGCACATCCTACGTTGAGTGCTGTTCAAGCAAAAGCTGTATTGAAAGAGACGGCTCGTTTGGATGATCGTACAGGTGAAATTGGCTCAGAAGGACACTTGCAATGGGGTTGGGGTAAGGCGAATGCTCTAGCTGCAGTGAAAGCAGTAGAAGTGTTAGCAAGTACCGATGAAATGGAGATGGAACAGTCGTTATTTACGGTATTTCCTAATCCTGCTTCGGATTATTTAACTATTCGTTTAGACGATGTTCATCAATCGGAAATTTTGGAAATCGAATTATTTGGAATAGATGGAAAAATTTCTAGAAAGTTTGCTGGTGATCAACAGAATGAGATGACAATTTCCATTACTGATATTCCTAATGGAGTGTATTATGTAAGGGCGAATACTCAAAATCGATTTGGTATTAAGAAAGTAGTTGTAGCCCACTAATCTTTTAGATTAAATATGATGGTGTCCATTTTACGTTGGTCGAGTATTCTTCTAATGGTTGGTTTGATTTATTCCTGCCGCAACGAATCAGTCCCTGAAGTTGCTTATAAAGGAGCACTGAGGAATGCAATGAAACATAATGACCTTAGTGCTTACGCAGATTTAGAAGATTTTAAAAATCTGTCAAATCTTTATGCGTTGGGCGCGTTAGAGGGGCTTTCTGGTGAGGTGATGGTTATTAATAGTATTCCGTATGTGTCTCAATCCACAGAAGGTGGAGTGAAGGTTGAAAATAGTTGGGATCATAAAGCAAACTTTCTGGTCTACGCACAAGTAGAAGATTGGAAAGAATATGCATTGCCCATCGAGTTAAAAACCTTAAGTCAACTGGCAAAATTTATTGAAGAATTGGATGTGAAAAAACCAACTCCATTTTTAGTAGAAGGTCTCATTACTTCAGCATCTTGGCATGTAGTGAATTGGGATAAAAATGATAGTATTCATACGCATGAAAAGCATATCAAGTCTGGAGCGTATGATACGTTTATCAGTCAACCAGTAACTATACTTGGTTTTTATTCCACTGAACATAAAGGCATATTTACACATCATTCTTTACCAATACATGCGCATGTGAAAACTGATGGCTTGGGGATTACAGCTCATTTGGATGAGGTTGTTTTTGGGGAAAATATGATTTTAAAACTACCAAAATAGTTCGATGGAAGAAGTTTATTTGCAAGAGACATCATTTTTAGATTATTCGAGTCCTCTTATACAAGATTTAATTAAAGAGATTAAGACGATTAATGGTCGTAAAGAACAAGCCATTGCACTTTTTTATAAAGTAAGGGACGGTTTTCGCTATGACCCCTATCATCTTTATTTGACAAATGAAGGCTTGAAGGCGAGTACTATTATGTCAAAGAAAAGAGCTTGGTGCGTGGAAAAAGCGATTGTCTTAGCTGCTGGTTTAAGAGGATTAGAAATCCCTAGCCGTTTAGGCTATGGAGTGGTGGTCAATCATATTGGAGTGGAAAAACTCACGCATTACTTAAGGAGAGAAGAAATAGTTTTTCATGGGTATGTGGATGTTTATCTTGATAATCAATGGGTAAAGACTACACCAGCTTTTGACCCAGGTGTTTGCCGAATTGCAGGTGTGCCTTGTTTGGAGTGGGATGGAGAAAATGATGCCATGTTTCAAGCGTATAACGGAAATCAACGCTTTATGGAATACATTCATTTTTACGGAACATTTTCTGATGTTCCCTTGGAGTTAATGATTTCAGAAATGAAGAAGTACTACCCTCATTTATTTGAAAGGCAGTTGGTATCTAAAGACTTTACACTTGTTTTTGAGGAATAGCTTGTTTAATCAAACGAGATTTTAGCAAAAAAGTATAAAGGTGAATTATGATTTAGGTGACTCAAACAAGTGAGTTTCGATGTAATCAATTAACGCATGAATAATCTTGATGTGGATTTCTTGGGCACGATCAGCATATTTACTGTGAGGGGCTCTGATTTCAACGTCACAAAGTTCAGCCATTTTTCCACCGGTTTTTCCAGTTAACCCTACCACTTTAATCCCCTTCTTTTTTGCTGTTTCTATGGCGTTAAGTACGTTTTTTGAATTACCACTCGTCGAAATAGCGAGTAGTACATCACCACTTCTTCCAACACCTTCAAGGTATCTCGAGAAAATTTGATCATACCCATAATCATTTGCTACACAAGAAATATGTGATGAATCGGCAATAGCGATAGCGCCAATCGCAGGGCGATCATCTCGGTAACGACCTGTTAATTCCTCAGCAAAGTGCATAGCATCACACATGGAACCACCATTTCCACAACTTAAAATTTTGTGATCCTCTTTTAGTGCATTCACCATTAGTTGTCCAGCCTTAGCAATTCGCTTGAAATTTTCTTCATTACTGTTAAATAAGTGTAAAACTTTTTCCGCTTCAAAAAATTGGTCTGCTATTTGTTTCATGCTGTTCAAACAAAAATGATTTGTGAGGTAAAGATACAATAAATAATCATCTCATGAATTGCTTGTTTTTATTAGATTTTTAGGAATTGTAAAAAAGTCTAAAAATAAATACAACTAAAATTGGTTTGTTTTTTGGTTAGTTTAGTATATTTGAAACCTAGAGTGCGCTCTACAAATGAAATTAGTATGAAGAAAATAGGATTAGTGATTATTTCAATTTTGACCCTTACTTTTGTTAAGGCTCAAGAAATGAATTGTTTTGAACGTTTAGAAAGTGGATTTAAGGAAAGGGGAGCTTATACGGTTTCAGATGATATTCACCGAAATGTGATTGTTGTATTTTTTGAAGATGACGATACATTTTGTGTTAAGGGTAAGGCAAGAGTAGAAAACGGTACAATTTCTTCCATTTTTATCTATTATGATGACAACACCTCTGAATTGTTTGACAAGAAATTTTATAATCAGAAGAAACAAGCTCCAACTATTTCAAACGGAATTTCTGAAATGATTATTACATCTGATAATGAAAAATTAAAAGTGGTATTCGTTGATAAAATTAAACCAAGGAAAAAACAGTTTAAGAAAGCAATTATCCCAGACGATTTTTAGTCATTTGGTAAATAACACTATTTGAAAGCTCCAATTTTTGGGGCTTTTTTTATTATAAAATTTGGGTTGCCAAGCTAAGTCGCAAAATTGTCTGAAATGACAACATTTGTAAACATTGGGTGAAATTTGATGCTTACTATAAGTATTCTTTTATTCATTCTTAACAAAGGACGTCGTCCTTCGTTTTCCTATTATAACTCCGCCATAGCAGTCGGACAGGCTTACAGTGTGACACACTTTTGCGACCTAAATAGGTAACCCATTAGAAAATAAGAAGTAGATGTATTTATTATTTTTCACAACCTTCAATCTTTACTATTACGGTTAATTAAAAGGGATACTAAATTCCGCACATGAATACAAGCCCCTATTTCTCTTTCCTTTTTCAGAACACTCATTAACTTTGGTTGTTATTAAATCCTATAGGTTTATGTTTCAAATTTAAATACTAAATTATTTCGTTTATGAAAGAACATCTGTCTCAGTATAATGAACTCAATAATGATGAAAAATACGTCATATTACAAAAGGGAACTGAACGACCATTTACAGGTAAGTACAATGACCATAAAGAGAAAGGAACGTATGTTTGTAAGCAGTGTGATACTCCTTTGTATCAATCTAAAGATAAATTTTCTTCGGGTTGTGGATGGCCTTCTTTTGATGATGAAATCCCGGGTGCGGTTGAACGAGTTAGGGATAGAGATGGCAGAAGGGTAGAGATAATTTGTGCTAACTGCAAAGGGCACTTAGGTCATGTTTTTAAGGGGGAACAATTTACAGCTAAGAATACTAGGCATTGCGTTAACTCAATTTCGTTGAGATTTATTCCTAGTAAGGGTTGATTATATATTTTGTAAAGTTACGACCAATAAAAAAAGCTGTCTTTCGTTGACAGCTTTTTTACATTTATTTAATCTTTTTTACTCTACCAATTGGAAAGAAACTCTTCTATTTTTAGCGTTGACTAATTGCTCATCATCGTAATCTCCAAGGAAAGGTGCTGATTTAGCGTTTTCAGCATCTTCAATAATAAAACGACTAGCGTCAACATCTTTATTAACCATTTCACTTCGAATGTATTCAGCACGTTTTTTCGATACAGCTTTCATGTTTTCTGAGACTGCTTCTACATCATCCGTATGACCAATAATTTTTACTTTTATTTCTGGGTTTTCATTCATAATTTTCGCAATTGCATTCAATGTTTCATCACCAGCAATTGTTAAATTATATCTTCCAGATGCATAAAACACATTGTGTTCATTGATGCGTTCTGCTAAACTCATTTTATCAGAGAACACGGGTGAACGCTGATATATAGTTGCGCTTACTTGCTCTTGGGCATCTTTGTAAGGGCAGTCACATTGTTCATCTTGATCCAACAGTTCAACAGAAATAGCGTCAATGTAATAATAAGCAGCTATAATTTGCTGTCCTTTTACTTCGCGAGGCTTTTTATTACGTTCATTTTTCACATCGTTATTTGGTGTAAAGTTCCCAATGGTAATAAATTTCTCGCCACCTTGAGCAACATATTCACCACAAACTAAGTCCCAACCATACATACCTGTAAAAACTTCTTCCTCTGGATGTAATACATGAGAATCTTCAATAATAGCAGCTACTTTTTCTTTTGTCGAAAAAGGTTTCTTTGAGAAATGAGCGGCTAATTTATTGGAAGAATATTTAGAGAGTTCAGCCAAAGAAGCATAAAACATTACCTTGTAGCGCATCCCTTTTTTCATTGGAGTGGTAAGCTTTGTAGTGATATACTGTCTTTTTTCTTTATCGTTGTAAGAGTAAACAACAATACCAGCGTAGTTATCACCATCTTTAGCATCCTCTTTACCGTATACATTTTCTGGAGTCATTACGTCTGGCATTTTTGCATAAGCAGAAAATAAATCTGCTGTTACACCAGTGGGTGAGCTCCAACCTTCAGCATATTCTATACCTCCTAATCTTCTGAGTTTATTTGAAGCTTCCTCAAAGCTTCCGTTTTCCACTAAGTTTTCTTTGTCTTGAGCTGTTAAAGCAAAAGATAGTAAACATACTGGAAGAAATGATAATATTCGTTTCATGTTTCGTGTTTTAAAGTTCATAGCTTTTTACAGTTTTAATAAATGTTTTAACCTTTTCCGGGTCAATATCAGGATATACTCCATGACCCAAATTTACAATATGTCGTTTACTTTCAAAGGTTTCGAGCATATTTTTTGTCAGAGCTTCTACTTCTTTGTGCGACGCGTATAGTGCACAAGGGTCTAAATTTCCTTGTAGCGTACGTGTTTCCTTTACAATATCCCGAGCTTGACCAATGTTCATGTTCCAATCTAATCCAATTGTGTTACATGGAATTTGAGCAATGTCTTCAATTGCCGCATAAGCGCCTTTCGAGAATACAGTAACTGGAACTTCAGTAATAGCAGAAGTGATCTGTTTAATATATTCCAAACCAAATGTCAAATACTGTTCGTGCCCTAAAATTCCTGCCCAAGAATCAAACACTTGTACCATATCGGCTCCTGCTTTAATTTGAGCTTTCAAGTAACGAACGGTAACGTCTGTGATACGTTGAAGCAAATCATGTGCCAACTTTGGATTTGTGTATAATACTTTTCGTGCTTTAGAAAATGTTTTAGACCCTTGACCTTCTATCATGTAACAGAAAATTGTCCAAGGTGCGCCAGCAAAACCTATTAATGGTACACGACCTGAAAGTTCTTTTTTTGTGATTTGAATAGCTTCCATTACATACCCCAATCGATCATTAACATCAAAGTCAGTTTGAGCATGAGACGCAAAGTCATCCAAACTTTTTATGGTTTTAGGAAAATAGGGCCCTTTCTTTTCTACCATTTCGTAGGTTAATCCCATTGCTTCTGGAATTACAAGAATATCTGAGAAAATAATGGCTGCGTCTACATCTAAGATATCTACTGGTTGAATAGTGACTTCAGCTGCGAGCTTAGGTGTTTCTACTAGTTCTTTAAAACCACTCAATGAATTTCTTACAGCTCTATATTCGGGTAAGATTCTTCCCGCTTGACGCATTAACCATACTGGGTACCTTTCGATATTTTCACCTCTAGCGGCTCTTAATATCAAATCATTTTTTATCTCCATATTACAAAGATAATTTTCTGTTTTGAATAATTTTCACGTCAACGAATAAAAGAAAACTAAACTTTGTCAGTTATGCTCAAATCACTTTAAAGCTGATGTATCCTCTTTCATTTACAGTTGTATGAATCAACCTCCTTTTTTCTTCGTTTTATATCCTAATTTTGAAAGGACATCAATTACTTTTTCTCGGTGATTTCCTTGAATTAAGATTTCTCCATCCTTGGCCGTACCGCCAACACCACAAGAACTTTTTAATTGCTTCCCTAAATCTTTTAAGTCTTCATCTGTTCCAATAAATCCTTCTACGAGTGTCACTTCTTTTCCTTTTCGCTTTTTTCGGTCTATCGAAATATACAGAAGTTGCTCGTTTGCAGGGAGTATCTCTTGCTGTTCTTCATCCTCATCTTCATAATGAAAATCTGGATTGGTAGAGTAAACGATATTTTTACGATTTTTTCCCATACGTCATTTTTCTATCAATGCTGTTTTGAATTCTTCCACCATTAAATAAGTGGGTCTTTTTTGTTTTGCTCTTCTTATCGATAACGGTGTTCGCACATCAAAAATAACAACTTTAACAGCGAAGTCAAGGAGTTCTTTGGTTTCTTTTTCTGTTATATTTCGGTTACGTATAAAAAAACCATCGTAAGGATATAATTCTAATCGTTCTTTTCCGTTGGCTAGGGAGTTGATATCGCAATAAATGGTATAACCTGCTAACCCTATGGCGTAGGCAAATCGTATGTCGTTTACAATTAACTTTACATCATAATGTGGGAGTTCAAATAACGCTAACTCTCCAAGGGAAAGAATAATATCATCAACAATTAAACTATCGTAGTTGCAAGAAGAATAGGTTTTTAAATCAAGGAACAATGTTTTTTTTGCTGAAAACGATTCAAAGTCAACCTCGGTTAGACGCACTAATTTTTCCCTTCTAAGTGTTGAATAGTTGA
The DNA here is from genome assembly GCA_007117055.1 of Lishizhenia sp. Lineage (GTDB taxonomy): Bacteria > Bacteroidota > Bacteroidia > Flavobacteriales_D > Crocinitomicaceae > CSBr16-161. The sequence goes on from SKHH01000282.1 coordinate 23,192, forward strand.
GTCCTTCTATCTCGCTGTCGTATTTTTCACAAATCTGACCAGTGCCATTGGTGTTGTTTTCTAAACGGTCATCGTGGTATAGCCAAAATGTTCCATCTTTACTTCGTTGAATATCTACTTCTATTCCATCTAATTCAGTAAATGATAGCGCATATTCTATCCCTTCTTTAGAATTGTCATGAAAATACTGTTGTGGATTGTACAGTCCTGTCGCAGCATGAGCGATTATTGGAACGTCATGATTGATACTGTCCTTATTACAAGAAGTAATGAATAAGATAACTAGAATACACCATATATATTTACCAAACATAAGCCAGCCCCAAAGATATGTGATACGTAAAGTAATTTGTTCTTAAATCGAAAGAAGTTCTTTCTCTTCCTAATCCAATTCCAGAAGATTGAAAAATCCTCCATTTTTGACCGTAGAAAAGATGATATCCTGCTTGAAATTCAATGTTCTCAATTTCTGTTTTTTCCGTTAGTGAATATTTACTCCAATTCCCGCTTATTTCGGGTGATATAATTAACGCAAGCGAATTGAATTCAAAAGAATAGCCAATGGCTTGGCTCAAGCGTGGGTGAAAACGTTGCTGGACGTATGAGCGCATGACTCCAATTCCCATGCTCGATCGTAAATTTAGGGGGATATCAAACAAAATAACTCCTTCAAAATTATGATAAGTATCTATTTTTCCTCTTGAAAAAGACTTAATAAACGCAGCTGTTTGACTATAGCTTACACTAAATAAACTACTAGAACAAATGAGTAGGAGTGCGCAAATCGTTTGTTTCATTCTTCGTCAAATTGCAATAATTCGATTAATTTTTTTAACTCTCTTTGATTAGCAGGGGATTGGAAAGCACTCGCAATTTTCTGTTTTTCTTGTTTCGTTAAGTGCCACGATAAAGCAATTTGTTCTTCAATGTTTTCACGCAGGTTAAATGTCACAACATCAAGCGGGATATCCCAGTAATTTTGCAAGGTCATAATCAGCTCATCTTGGTCGAAATCTTGAACCCGAGGAAAGTTTCCGTAAAGGTTTCCAAATGGAAGTAAAAATTTATTGAACAATCCTATTTCCTTGTATTTTTCAGACAATAGAATTTTTTTGGTATCACGAATTTTTACCAATACTACTCCTGAAGTGTTCTTTTTAATCCAATCTTCTAATGCGATTAAAAACTGCACTGAAATTTTTGTTCCGTAATTATCTCGTATACCTGCGTCCATGATGTGCATTCCCGGCTGAGTTGGAAGCGTAACCATCGGAAGAATGTAAGGGAAAGTTGCGTTCATGCGCAACACGGTTGGGAAGTAAATGTTTTCGGGCTGTATATCTGAAAAGTATTTTAAAAACTCTACATTTTCTAACTCTGCGTACAGTCCAAAATTAGGGGATTGAATGACCAATTCATTAAGGAAAGAGAGGTGTTGAGCACTTACTATCAATCTTCTACCGTCATTAATAATCGTAGGAGAAAATATCATTGTGGGAATTTGAGCTTTGCGTTCGGGAGCACAATAATCTCCTAATGATTTGTCCAATGTGCTATCGAGGTTGTTTATTAACTCTTGCTCAAATGCAAACCCTCTGTCTTTTGTGTAATACATTCCGTTGTGTTCTGCCTTATGAAAACGAAAGAAGATGTCATTGGTGGATAAAGAAAAAGATATTCGATTCAATAAATCTTTTCCAATATTTTCTTTGTGTTTCTGATCGAGTTTGTTGAGTTTTTCGGTTGAATGCTGTAACATTAACTCTCGATAGTATGCCGCACCAATCATTCCACCAGAAGCTCCTGTGATCATTTGGAGACTGTTTCCAAATTTACTTTTTGTTAGGGAATCTAAAGATTGTAAAACGGTGAAAGTCCATAAAGCACTTCTTAATCCACCGCCACTGGTGTTTAGTAGAACTAATTTTGGTTTATCAATAGGTTGTTTCTGTTTCCATTGATCGAGAATTTCGAAGTAGGAAAGCTTGTCTTTGTCTATTTCGCTTTGGTTAAATCCAATTTGCCTAACGCGCTCTGGAGTAAAAGGAACAAGTTGCCCTTCCTCGTATGAAAGTCCTGTGGCTTCACTTTTGAAGTTAAAAGAACTGGTATAAATACTTAAGTAATTTAACCCAAAAAGTAACACAATAATGATAGGATAAGCCCAACGATTTACCCACGAAAATAAAGCGCTGATTAACATAATTATGATGGTGAATAACATCATTAAACTAACACTTGCTGGGACTTGAAAAGCTTCAAAATCTTTGAAAAATCCAATTAACCCAAAGGAAACAACCAATGCAATTTCAAAAAAGGAGGCATTGGTATGGTTTTGTGCGAAGACACTTCTTAATATGCGAATGTCATAATGCCTGCAACTTCTCGATTGCTTTAATTTGAAATTTTTTCCAATATAATAATACTGTCTATCTGCTGCGGCTAGAAAATCAGAATACCATGTTTGATTTTTGTGTAAGGTTGAACCTATATTACTTTTAGCGTTAAACTCTTCTTTGCTTTTTCCAGAGATTTTAAATATATCTTTATTCGTAGGGAAAAAATATAAAAAAGCCAATGCGATAAATAGAATAGCGCCTAATAATAGTGCACTAACGAATAAAATAGCATCTGTTGAAGAGGTTAACTCTTGTTGAATTTGAAAATAGAAAACGTTAAAAGAGAAGTTTAAAAAAAACAACAGTGGTAGTAGGCTGTTGTTAATGCAAAATTTAAAAAAGGGTCGTTCTAGTGTAGCGATAAATGGATATTTTGCTCCCAAATGAATGTAACTATAGGCATGGAAAGCCATAATAAAACCACCTAAGCTTAATCCTAAGAGAAAAAAAGATATAAAGCTAGTACTGCCGTGGTATTCTGGAGATAAAAATAAATAGGGTAATCCAAAAGTAGTTCCAGTTTGCTGATTGATTATCAGGAACAAAAACAACCAATAGAACAACAATACAATATTGTATTTGAATTGTAAAAAGAGCAGATTAAATGGGAAAAAGTATTTGATTTTTTTCCATCCACTCTTCATATATGACCATGCTGTTTTCAAATTATCTATTGTGTTTTTGATGAACTTCAATGAAGTCGGTTACTAAATAAGCTAACGCTTTTCCGACCATATTATTTTCATGTGTATTTGTTGGAGCTCCTTCAGGCAAGTGCATGTAACGTACCGTTTTTGATTGAGCAAAAGCTCGGATGTATTTTCTAGCTTGGTGCATGGAAATCCCACTGCATGAAATAGCACTACTTGGCATGTTCTCTATGGTGTCTAAATCAAGCTCTATTCCCGTGTGCGGATAGTTGGAGAAATATTGATGCACTTGAATAAGGTCATTTTCAAAGTTTCTACTATTGTCAATATAGTCTTCATGAAACGTAAAAAAGTGACCGTCCCTTTTAAGTTGATCGAGCGTTTTTTGAGAATTATATCTTTTTTGAAGATGTAAAACCGAATAGTGCGACAAACTACCCGAATCAAATGCATAAGAAAATGGATTGCCACTGTGTCTTCCTTCTAACGGTCGGTAATCCGCATGAGCGTCTAAGTTTACCACGGAAAGCGGAGATTGATGGTGAGATGAAAGGGCTTGTATAATCGGAAAAGCATTGTTATGACCACCTCCAATGATAATTGGAATAGTATCAGGGGTCAACAGTTTATTCATTTGTGCGATGATAAAATCGTCTAATTTTTCTACTGTTTCTCTTTTTTGCACTAAAGTCATTGAAGTTGGCAGATTTTCAATGCTTATGCTCCCCATAATAGCGACTTGTGAAAAATCAGTTTCCTTAGTGGACTGCATGGAAAGAAACTTTTGACAAAATGAGTGAAAAGCGTTTTCCGATCCTCCTTTACCTAAATTGGCTTGAGGCCCCACAGATTCTTCAATTCCAATGATGAGGTATTTGGGGCTACTTGTGCCATTTATAACTTCGCCAATACGTTGTTCTAAGGCTCTACTTGAGAGATAGGTTAAACGATCTTTTTCAGACCAAGCGTTCCAATTAAATTCCATCTTCACTACTATTTCACTTTGAGGCTCTAAATTACGTTAAAATTATTAGCTAACAATAGGTCGTTTGAACTAAAAAATATGGTTATCGAGTGACCGATAAAAGGAAGTTGTATCGCTACATCCCTCACCGTGATATCCTGCGATTTCCTAAATTTTATCCGAGGGAAGCTTATAGAGGTAAGATATGAGATAGAGAGGAGTACATAGCTTGGGTGTTATGGCTTCCCGAAGTCGGTATGAGACAAGCTGGTACTTCTAAAGTTAGCTCGAAGCATCGAGAGTCCCGAAATTAGGCATAGTATTGATTTTTCACTAATATTCTTTAGCTGTTTTTTCCTCCCTCTTGGTTTTTTTTCGAGCCAATACGTTGGCAATGTATATTCCTGACAGAATTAATAATACAGCCAGTAATTGTTGTATGTATAGTTCTTCTCCATCCCACAAACCAATGACAAAAGCTACAATCGGAATGATATAGGTAACAGTGCTTGCAAATAATGCAGAGGAGTTATTTATAAGGACATTAAATATAATAACGCTTATTGCAGTTCCCAGAATCGCTAAAATTGCAATATAACCTAAACCTGTAAATGCGTGTGGATTCTCTGAAAAAGTGGTGGGGACATTGGTCCAAAAGAAAAGGAGTAGAGCGGGTAAAAATGTTAAGGAAAAAGCAACCGATGTGACCTCAACGGGGTGAATTCCTTCAAGCTGATACCGTATCGTGTTTACACTTAATGCATAACAAATAGTTGCAATTATAACAGCCAAAACGTGCCACAATGAACCTGAAGTATCGACCAAGGAAGCACTATTAATGAGCCAAATCATTCCCAATGTCCCTAAAGAGACACCAATAACTTGAGTGCCTATAAGCTTTTGTCTAAAAAGTAGCGTTCCAATGAAAATAGTAAAAATTGGAGTTCCGCTATTTAACATACCTGCAAATCCCGATGAAATACCTGTTTCTGCATAACTGAAAAGTAATGCAGGAATAAAATTACCTAGAAAACCAACAATGAGAATGGCTCCCCATATAGACGCTTTTCTTTTTTTGAACAAAAATCGAAGTCCAATGGGCAACAACACAGAGGAAGCAATAAGTATACGCAATGTTCCCACTTGATTGCTTGTGAATATCGTTTCGCCGGTGCTAGGGTGGTAAAGCCCACGCTTTATCAAGAAAAAGGAACTTCCCCAAATTACTCCGAGTAATAGCAGTATTCCCCAATTTTTAAGTTCCTTATACATGTCGTAAATGTAGTTGCTTTTTTTGAAAATATGAGGCGTTGCTTAAAAAGAGAGATGGAATCTTCAATTGACTTGAATCTAACATATAAAATAATTACTTTGAAGATACTTTTTAACTAAAACGCAATATGCTGTCGTTCTAAATCTTTTACGATTAGTGCAATCTCGCTGATAATTTGTTGTTTTCTCGGCTCTTTATTAGTTTGCTCAGCATATAAACTTAATTCCACTTGAGCGTCTAAGAATTGATACTCTTCAAAAGGACCTTCTAAATTTTCAAGAATAGTTAAACACTCTACTCCTTCCATAAAATCACCCTCCACTGCGATGCGTACAAAATCAACAAAGTATTCGGAGTAATCTACTTTACTATTCCAAATGGTAGACAACAACTTTTGTCGGATAGAAACATACGCTTTGTTGTTTATACATTCCATAATAGGATCGCTCGTATTCGACTGCTTTAGGTCTCCGATAAATTCAATAATCGTTTGCTCTAAAGATTCACTAATCCCGCTGTTCCACGTTTCAATGAGAGGAGCAATAATCTTCGCAGAACCATGTACTTTTAATCCTTGTAAAGCTTTGACTATTTTCTTTTCATCCTTAGATTGAATTTCAGAAATTAGTAACTGTACTTTTTTATCGTTTTCTTTTTGCTTTTGCGAAGTGCTCATGTATGTTGTTTTAATGCAAAGATAATAATCAAAAATAACCGTGGTAATACCGTTAGCGAAAATGTGATTGGAAATCGCCTAGAACATAAAACTCAATCATTCCCAACCTGCAGGGGTGTATAGCGATACGCCCCTCGGGTTGGGAATGATTAAAAAAATACTATTTTAGAAGCATGAAATATTTGGTTATAAAGTGTGAAAAGGCTGATTCTTAAACAGAAACAGGATGTTGAAGACTATAAAACATACATACTAAACTAAAACACTATGCAAAAACAATTAATACTATTGTTCATGTTGCTTTCATTTTTTGGAAAGTCACAAGAAGAAACGAAAACTTTAGACTCTTTACTAATTGTAAAAGGTGGACTTGGCGAAAATATCTTCGTAGTAGGCGATAGCGTTGTCAATAAACGGTATTTTAATGATATTATCAAAGCACATGATGAAGCAAATGAATTTTTTCGGAAAGGAAGCAATTTGAATATTTTATCCACGATAATTGGAGTAGCAGGAGGTGGAGCAATTGGTTTCTCTTTAGGCAGGTGGTTGTTTAGTGATAATGACCCCATTTGGGCAATTGGAGGAGCCGGTGCAATTGCATTAATGATAAATATTCCTATTGTGAGGTCTTCCAATTATAATTTAAAAAAATCTGTTGATGTTTATAATAGTGGCTTAAATAATAATTTGAGTTTATTAGAGCGAGGAGAGGTCCATTTTCTAATTAGCCCAAATCGGGTAGGGTTACAATTTAATTTTTAGAATATGAAATAAGCATAAAGAGATTTTCCATAAAAACACTGATGAATAAATCTCTTTTGCGATTCCATAACTTGTCCCGATATTTATGTCGGGATGACCGTTGAAAAACAAATTATATACATATGAAAAACATATAAGCCAACCTTTAGGTGACGTATAGCTATACGCTACCTACAGGTTAGGAATGATTCCAGTTGATATCCCCTTTTTAGGGTATTTGAATTGTCCAAGTGCACTGTTACTTTTGCATCCTATTTTAATTTAGTCTAAAAAACAATTGTTTTATGAAGTGTGTTTGGTTTTCTTTTGTTGTGGTTTGGTTATTCCTTACGGGATGTTTTCAAGATCGAGGGAATAGCAATGCCAACGATGATGTATATGACATTCTTAATATTTATTCCGATAGACATTATCCCGTTGATGATACGATTTATAAAATGTTTGAAAATGCAACAGGAGTAAAAATCAATTTGGTGAAAGGTAAATCGGAGGACTTGTTAGCTAGACTTCAAAAAGAAAGTCAAGCAACAAAAGCCGATTTATTAATTACAGCCGATGTTGGTCGCTTGCATCAAGCCAAATCAGCAGGCTTTTTTCAGTCTGTAGATATTTCACCGGCCTTGCAATATATTCCATCCTACTTGTATGATGAGGAAGGATACTGGTTTGGACTCACAAAACGAGCACGTGTTATTGTTTATGCAAAGGAACGTGTAGAAGATTATGAAATTCGAGATTATGAAGATTTAACCCATGAAAACTGGAAAGGTAGAATAGCTGTTCGTTCAAAAGAAAATATTTATAATCAATCCTTGCTGGCGAGTATCATAGCGGCAAATGGAGAAGAAGAAGCTATAAATTGGGTGAAGGGTGTCGTGGAAAACATGTATCAATCTCCAAAAGGAAACGATAGGGATCAGGTGAAAGCCATTTTTGCAGGAAAAGCAGACCTTGCGATTATCAATACTTATTATTTAGGACAAATGCATCATTCGGAAGATCCATTGGAGCGGAAAGCAGCGGAATCGGTAAAGGTTTTATATCCAAATCAATTGGGTCGTGGAGCACACATCAACGTGAGTGGTGCAGGTGTACTAAAAGCTTCAAAAAGAAAAGAGTTGGCACAACAACTAATTGCTTTTTTATTGTCTCCCGAGATCCAAGAACTTTACGCCAAAGAAAATTTTGAGTTTCCAGTCCATGAAAATGTGCAAACAAGCCAAGAAGTATTATCTTGGGGCGCGTTTCATGAGGATCAAATTGAGTTGAGTAAAATTGGAAGCTTGAACGCAACTGCAATTAAAGTGTTTGATAAGGGAGGCTGGAAATAGTTGAGTAAAACAACAAAAAATACATATTTTTCTTGGGGAATCATTACTTTCCTGATTGCGGGGTTGTTATTTTTACCTCTGCTTTTTGTGCTAGAAGGTTTTTTGCATGGAAACAATCCCAATGTAAAACATATTCAAGAGTTCCTTCTAAAGGACATGGTATTTACAACGCTACGAATGATTCTTGGAGTTGGATTAATTGCAGCAATTCTAGCCATTCCTAGTGCGTATTTTGTCTCCAATTATCAGTTCCCATTGCGTGGCTTTTTACGTAAAGCTAATATTTTACCCGTGGCTATTCCAACTTACATCATGGGATTTACATATGCAAGTATTTTTTCGGTAACGGGAAGTTTTTATGCCTTTGCAGAGCTTTTTATAGATAGAGAAACATTATACAGTTGGGATATTGATGTCGTAAACGAATTAGGATTGATGTTTTTTCTAGCTTTTGCCTTGTATCCTTACGTTTATTCTGCTGCCTTGGTTTCTTTTAGCATAAAAAATAAGTCGATTGAAGAAGCAGCTGCATCTCTTGGAGTGGGACCGTGGAAGCGATTTTGGAAGGTGAGTTTTCCAATTGTATTACCTGCTGTTTTAAGTGGACTAGCATTAGTTACAATGGAGGTACTTAACGATTACGGTGCTATGGCTTATTTTAACATTAACACCATTACCGCTGGGATTTTCCAAGCTAAACAAATGGATTTTACAAGCTCGGTGTTTTTGTCTGCCTTGTTTTTTGTGGTAATAGCGAGTGTTTTTATTTCTTATTATTTGTTTAAGTCCTATAAAAAAGTAGCCTCTACATTGAGTTCTCCTTCTTATGATTTAATGCCAATGGAGAAAAAACAGGGGATGCTCGTTTCTTTTGTGGTTTTCATTCCTTTTTTCCTTGGTTTTATATTGCCAGTAATTGAATTGGTTTCGCTTGCCTCAAGCCGATTGAATATCATTTTTTCCATGGATTTTTTAATTATTTCTTTAAACGCTGTTCAATTGGCATTTATTCCGGCATTAATTATTGTGTTACTTTCTCTTATTTTACTGTATAATGAATACATCAATAAAGGATTCTTTTCACGCTTTATTTCGGCAATTTCAAATATTGGTTACGCCATTCCTGGGGCCATTATTGCTGTGGCTGTCATGTCTTTTGTAATTGTGTTAGATGGTGAAGAAAAAGGGTTTTATCATTTTTTGATTGATAGTTTAATTCTTTTGATTTTTGCTTTCGTAATTCGATTTTTAGCCGTTGGATACAACACTTTAGAAGGTGGTTTTTATAAAATCACTAAACAACTTCCAGATGCTTCCAGGAGTTTAGGGGTAGGAAGTTTCAAAACGTTTATTCGTGTATATTTTCCCTTATTGAAGTCCGCTTTGTTAACAACTTTAGCAATAGTCATGGTGGATATTCTCAAAGAACTGCCCATCACGCTTTTATTGCAGCCCTTTAATTTTCATACCTTAGCAACAGTGGCTTATGAAAAGGCCAAAATCACCGAGTCCGTAAGAGACGCTGCTCCTTTTGCTTTGTTGTTGATAATTGTTGGTACTTTTGCTGTACTTTTTTTGGTAAAGGACTTTTCAAAGAAAAACAAATAGTGGGATGAAAGGACTGTCAATTCAACATATTACAAAAAGTTTCGGTTCAAGTAAGGTATTGAATGACTGTTCGTTGGATATTAATGGAAATGATTTCGTAGCCTTACTTGGAGAAAGTGGTTCTGGAAAATCCACCTTACTTCGGTTGATTAGTGGATTTGAGAGTCCAGAAAAAGGAAAAGTAATCTTGAATAACCGTGTGCTGTTGGATGATCAGTTATTTGTTAAACCTGAGGACAGACACATCGGGATGATTTTTCAAAACTACGCTTTGTTTCCTCATTTATCCGTGCGAAAGAACATTGCTTTTGGTATGTCGGCTTCTCCTGAGTCGGAAGCTTATTTAGAAGAACTGATTGAGATTTTTGAGTTGGCAGAACAACAACATAAAAAACCGTCGAATTTATCCGGAGGACAACAGCAGCGAGTTGCTATTGCTAGGGCTTTAGCCGTTAACCCTTCGCTGCTTTTAATGGATGAGCCTTTTTCTAACTTAGATCAAACCTTGCGAAGAAAAGTAAGGATTGAAATAAAAGCCATGCATGAGAAGTTTAGTATTCCAATGATTTTAGTTTCTCATGACCCTGAAGATGCACTTGAATTAGCTGATAAAATTGCTGTTCTACAACAAGGGAAGATTGTGCAGTTTGGTGTCCCTTCCGAATTGTATTATAATCCTGTAAATCAGTATGTAGCAGATTTACTAGGGCCGAACACAAAGTATAAAAACCAATTTATTCGTCCAGAGCAAATTACGTTCAATCGTTCTGACTTTCAAGGAAAAGTCATTCGATCAGCGTTTAGTATGCGTGGAAATATTTTAGTGATTGAAGCGGACGGACATGAGTTCTTGGCGTATGATTACAGTAGAACGAACACCATAGGAGATGAGGTGAGTTTTGGCATTTTAGCTAATCATTAATTTCGTTCTCCACTTTCATCATTTTTCGAAAGGAATCCCACAATTTATCCGCAGTTTGTTCCCAAGAAAATTCATTCGCTCGAAGTAAACCTTTTTGTACATATTTTTCCCGGACAGATGGATGCTTCAGTAAGTAAGTCATTTCATGATAGATGGAATTGATATCAAAAGGGTCACAATAATGCGCAGCGTTAGCACCTATTTCGGGTAGGGAGGTTTTGTTACCAGCTAATACGCATGTGCCACTTTGCATCGCTTCAACCATCGGAATTCCAAATCCTTCAAAATAACTAACGAATGCCAATAAGTCTGCACTCGCTGTTATTTTGGCTAAATTTTCCAGCGAAATATGGCCAGTAAAAAACAGGTGTTCGTCTAGTGTTTTTGGTATGATAATGTTTTTTTTGGAGAAAAGTGGTTCTCCGACAATCAATAGGCAATGAGGGAGGTCTGTTTCTTTTTTTAATCGTTCAAATGCATCGATTAAACGTTGGAGGTTTTTTCTTTTATGAATAGCACCAACGAATAGAACATAAGGTCTTTCTTGCGTATATTTTTTTTGTGTAATGAATTTCTCCGTTTCAGGTATTGGTTGAAATAAAGGAGAGGCGCCATTATACGTAACATCAATTTTAGATGCTGAAACACCGTATGTATTGATAATATCTTGCTTCGAATAATTGGAAACGGTGCAAATACGTTTCGCCTTCTGAGCAAATTTTGGGAAATAATTACAGAGGTATTTCCGAGCACTTGATGGAATGTCCATGGGATTGTGCTCAAAGTTTAAATCATGAATGACCGCAAGTTGAGGTAGCTTCGTTTTCAAAGAAACAAAACCATCTGGAGAAATAAACGCCTCACATTTGTATTTTTTCAACTGTTTGGGTAGCGCATAATCGAACCAGATTTTAAACAAAATAGGATGTCGAGCCGGAGGATAAACCACCACAGGTGTGACATTATCTGCAAAAACAAATTTTGTGTCAAATGCTCGGTCAAAGAAAAAAATAAACTGATGCTCCGGATAACGCTGTACAATGCGAGAGATGGTTTCGAACGTAAACCAGCCAAAGCCTTCCATTTTGTGCTTCAATAAAAATCGTGTATTTACTCCTATAATCATTTATTTCGGGGCCATTCGATAAATGATAATACCTAAACATCCAAAAATAATATTGGGGATCCAAACTGCTATGTAACTTGGAAAGCCAACATTTTCCGCAGCAACTGAAGTTACTTTCATCGCAAAGATGTACACAAAAGCCAACCCGAGTCC
>SKHH01000285.1 GCA_007117055.1 Lishizhenia sp.
TACTTATCTCCTAACTCTGTAACAATAACTCCAGCACCTTCTGTGTTTTCGGAATCAGCGAAGTATTTTGATAATTCAGGTTGACTTAAAATTTTATAAGTTGGATGATAATCGGTATTTTTTACTTTGTGGATATTGTACTTTTTCACCCAATTCATTACACTAACATGCGAAACTCCCAATATACGCTCAATTTCACGATAAGTTAGACCTTCTAGGTATAGTTGTAACGCTTTTGTTACATAATACATATCAATTTGCTTACCTATTTTATTTACCGTAAAATGATAACCACAATCTTTACATTTATAACGCTGTCTTTCTTTCACAACTCCACTTTTTACCACTTTTTTAGACTGACATTGAGGGCAAGTTTTCATAATATATATTATTTTAGCATAAATATACTACTTTAGCAAATATTATTAGCGAGAGTATTTAAAAAAGTTCTAAATTGATTTTTTACTAAATTGATTTAAAGCAAAATAATACTGACACATCATTTGAATATAATCCCCCTCAACTTATTTTAAATAGCATCCAAGGTTAACTTAACGCAATACATCCTTTGCAACTATCAACAGAAAAAATGAATAAAATCATAATTTGTGTATAAAAATAGTTGTTTAATAGTTGTTAAAATAATAAAACCTCTATCTTTGCGCCCGAAAAAGAATTCTAAAAGACGAAATAATGTCAGATATTAAAGGTAAAATTTCTCAGGTTATCGGTCCTGTAGTAGACGTAAGCTTCGATAAGGGGGTAGAGCTTCCGAATATTTATGATGCATTACACGTAGTTAAATCGGATGGATCAAAAGTTGTTTTGGAAGTTCAGTCGCACGTAGGTGAAAATGCTGTTAGAACTATCTCAATGGATTCCACGGATGGTTTTACGAGAGGTATGCTTGTAGTTTCAACAGGTAAAGCTATTCAGATGCCTATTGGTGATCAAGTAAAAGGAAGGCTGTTTAATGTAGTAGGTGATTCAATAGATGGAATAGGAGAAACCAATAGAGAGAACGGCGCATCAATCCACAGAGAAGCTCCGAAATTTGAAGATTTATCTACAGCAACAGAAGTGCTTTTTACTGGAATTAAAGTTATTGACTTAATAGAACCTTATGCTAAAGGTGGTAAGATTGGTTTATTCGGTGGTGCTGGTGTTGGTAAGACCGTATTAATTCAAGAGTTAATTAACAACATCGCAAAAGCATATTCTGGACTTTCTGTTTTCGCTGGAGTTGGAGAAAGAACACGTGAAGGAAATGACCTTCTTCGAGAGATGTTAGAATCTGGCATTATTAAATACGGTGAAGAATTCATGAAGTCTATGGAAGAAGGTGGATGGGACCTTTCCAAAGTAGACAAAGAAGAATTGAAAGACTCAAAAGCTACTTTCGTATTTGGACAGATGAACGAACCTCCTGGAGCCCGTGCAAGAGTTGCATTATCTGGATTGACCTTAGCAGAATATTTCCGCGATGGCGAAGGTGATGGTCAAGGTAAAGACATCTTATTCTTCGTAGATAACATTTTCCGATTTACTCAGGCTGGTTCTGAGGTATCTGCGTTATTAGGTCGTATGCCTTCAGCAGTAGGTTACCAACCAACACTTGCAACGGAAATGGGAGCAATGCAAGAGCGAATTACATCTACCAAAAATGGTTCGATCACGTCAGTTCAAGCAGTTTATGTTCCTGCGGATGACTTAACGGATCCAGCGCCGGCAAATACTTTTGCTCACTTGGATGCTACTACAGTACTTTCGCGTAAAATTGCTGAGCTAGGTATTTATCCTGCGGTAGACCCTTTGGATTCAACTTCACGAATTTTGACTCCAGAAATTGTTGGTCAAGAACATTATGACTGTGCACGTAGAGTGCAGTCTACATTGCAACGATACAAAGAGCTTCAAGATATTATCGCCATTCTTGGTATGGATGAACTTTCTGAGGAAGATAAATTAGTAGTTCACAGAGCGCGTCGTGTTCAACGTTTCTTATCTCAACCTTTCCATGTTGCTGAGCAATTTACAGGATTAAAAGGTGTTTTAGTAGACATTCAAGATACGATCAAAGGGTTCAACATGATTCTTGACGGTGAAATGGATAAATACCCTGAGGCGGCTTTCAACTTAAAAGGAAGTATTGAAGAGGTAATTGAAGCGGGAGAAAAAATGCTTGCAGAAGCATAAAATTAAAAAATCATGATATTAGAAGTTATTACACCAGAAAAAGAACTCTTCAAAGGAGAGGTTAGTGCAGTTCAATTCCCTGGAATTAATGGATCTTTTCAAGTATTGGAAAATCACGCACCAATTATTTCTTCCTTAAGAGAAGGGAAAATCAAAGTTGATTTGAAAAACTCAGATTTAGATTTCAACGAACTTTCTGGTGAAATAGAAAATGATTCGAGTAACGATAAACTCATTCGTATCTCCATTAAGGGCGGTGTGATTGAACTTCGAAATAATCATATTATAGTATTGGCTGATTAAATCTGCCTATTTGAGACTAAAAAAGGAGAGCTGAGAAATCAATTCTCCTTTTTTTGTTAAACATAGTTAAGCTTAACTCAATTTTATTATAATTTATCCGTTTCATATTGTAACTTCGCAAATTCAAATTTGTTATGAGTAAATTAGAAAGTATTGATTTAAACAAATGCCCAGAGCACATCGCTATCATCATGGACGGAAATGGCAGATGGGCTAAAAAACAAGGTGAAATGCGTTTGTTTGGACATACAAGTGGAGTTGAAGCAGTTCGTGAAGTCCTTAAAGGCTGTGTAGACTTAGGTGTTAAGTATCTTACTCTTTATGCTTTTTCTACTGAAAACTGGAATCGTCCCAAAGAAGAAGTGGATGGTCTCATGAACCTACTGGTAGAAACCATTGCCAACGAAGTGACCGAATTAAACGAAAACGAGGTAAGGTTATTAAGTATTGGTGATCCTAACCAACTTCCTGATGCGTGTAGAATGGAATTAGAAAAAGCAAAACAAAAAACAGCAAAAAACACAAAAGTAAATCTCATTTTAGCCTTAAACTATAGTGCTCGTTGGGAAATAATTAATGCTGTTAAAAAAATCGCATCGAATGTCGAAGAAGGAGAGTATACCGCTAAAGATATTTCAGAAGAACACTTTGTAAATGCATTATGTATGCCAAACATACCTGACCCAGAGCTAATGATACGAACTTCTGGAGAATACCGCTTAAGTAATTTCTTGCTTTGGCAAATTGCCTATGCTGAATTATATTTTACAGACAAATTATGGCCTGACTTTTCAAAGGAAGACTTATTTGAGGCCGTTTATGATTATCAATCAAGAGAAAGAAGGTTTGGACTTGTTTCAGAACAACTGACATAATTTTATGAGAAACATTATTTTAATACTAATATTTTTTGCTTCTTTTTGGTCTTTTTCCCAATTTGAATTGGATTACGCTAAACCTGAAATTTATGAGGTGGGGTCAATTCGAATTACTGGCGCTGACAATTACGACCACCAAGCTATTCAGTTAATTGCAGGCATTAAGGTGGGAGATAGAATATCTGTTCCAGGTGATGACATTACGCGAGCAATTAAAAATTTATGGGACGAAGAACTTTTTTCTGATGTCCGTATTTTAGTTGATCAAATACAAGGCAACGTTATTAGTTTATTATTTGCCTTACAGCCACGCCCAAAACTTTCTCGATTTAGATTTGAAGGAGCATCTAAAAAGGAAGCTGATAATCTGCGTGAAGAAATCAAGTTGTTTTCTGGAAAAAGCATCACTGAAAACCTGATTTTTAAAACAAAACGTCAAGTACGTGGATATTACAGAGAAAAAGGATATTACAACGTAAATGTGGAAATTGATAGACGTCCAGATGACATGATGACCAATTCTGAAATTTTTGTTATCAGAATTGATAAAGGCAGTAAAGTAAAAATTGCAGAAATCAACTTTTTTGGAGCGGAATCTATAAAAGAAAATAAGTTGAAAAGAGCAATGAAAGACACCAAAGAAAAAGGAATCATGCGTATATTTAAACGATCCAAATTTTCTGTTTCTGCCTTTAATAGAGATAAAGATGCTATTCTTCAAAAATATCAAGAAATTGGAATGCGCGATGCTGAAATTACTAGAGACTCCGTTTACCTAATCGATGATAGAAACCTAGCAATAGACATTTACATTGACGAAGGTGAAAAATATTTCTTTGGAGATATTACCTGGGTTGGAAACTCAAAATACTCATCTGGATATTTAGATACTGTATTAGGTATTAAAAGAGGTGATGTATTTAATAAATCTCTTTTAGAAATGCGCCTATTTCAAAGTATGGACGGAAGAGATATTTCTGCCCTATATATGGATAGAGGATACTTGTTTTTCCAAGTTACTCCTGTTGAAGTGAACGTTACTGATAATCACATCAATTATGAAATGAGAATCACAGAAGGGAAAGAGGCACGTGTTCGAAATGTGATTATTAAAGGAAACTATAAAACTAACGAACATGTGATTCGAAGAGAAATCAGAACTCGTCCTGGAGACTTGTTTAATCGAAATGACATTATTCGTTCCCAACGAGAATTGGCTCAACTTGGTTATTTTGACGAACAAAACTTTGACATTATTCCAATACCAAATCCACAAGATGGAACAGTGGATATTGAATATCATCTGCAAGAACGTTCATCTGACCAAATTGAGTTATCTGGAGGATATGGAGCTGGTCGTGTAATCGGTACATTAGGTTTAACTTTCAATAACTTCTCTATTCAAAACTTCTTTAACAAAGAAAAATGGCAACCACTTCCAACTGGAGATGGTCAACGACTTTCACTTCGAGCTCAAACCAATGGTAGGTTTTTCCAGTCTTACAATCTTTCATTTACAGAGCCTTGGCTAGGTGGTCGTAAGCCAAATGCATTATCCACTTGGATTAACCACACGCAATTCGGAAATAATTTTAGAAGAAACGATCCAGGTTATTCTGGAGTTTCTATCACAGGTACCGGTGTAGGTATACAACGAAGAAAAAGAATTCCTGATGATTTCTTCAGTGCCTATTACGAATTAGGGTATCAATATTATGATGTAACTAATTATGGTCAGGTATTTGATTTCGATAACGGTTACTCAAACAATATCGCCTTGAAATATGTGCTCTCGAGAAACTCCATTGATGCTCCTATTTACCCAAGAAGTGGATCACGAATGAGCTTTACTGCAAAAGCAACTCTACCATATTCATTGTTTGACGGAATTGATGATTATTCTTTGGTGGACGAACAAACAAGAAATAAATATACAGAGTTTTACAAATTCAAATTTACGGGTGAGTGGTTCCTTCCATTATCTCCAGACAAAAAACTCGTATTGACGCCAAAAGTTGGATTTGGATTCATGGGAGCCTATTCACAAGCAAAAGGATTGACTCCATTCGAACGATTCTATCTAGGTGGAAATGCTTTAACTGGAGTTGCTATGCTCGACGGTCGTGAACTAATTTCACTGCGTGGATATGATGAACAAGAAGTTTCTTCTCGACTTGGAGATCCGATAATTGCAAGGTATTCATTAGAACTTAGGTACCCAATCTCGTTGAATCCTTCTGCAACATTCTTTGTGTTAGCATTTGCTGAAGCAGGAAACACTTACCGAAATTTTGACAGTTTTAATCCATTTAATGTGAAAAGATCTGTGGGAGGCGGTATACGTGTATTCTTACCTATGTTTGGTTTACTCGGATTCGATTATGGGTGGGGCTTTGATGCGCTGGACCCCCACAGTTTAGGGTACGGTAATGGTAGTGACATGCTCAGAAGAAGCGGGAGTCCTGTGGGTAACTTCCAATTTATTATCGGAGCAAATTTAGGCGATCTCTAAATGAAATATACTATTTTTAATAATAATGAGTTATTATACATTGTACAATAAATAATTAGAGATGAAAGCATATTTTTTTCTATTATTAATTTTGTTTGGCACAGCTTTTGATTCGCTGTCCCAGAAGTATGGTTATATAGATTCTGATTATATTTTGGAAAACATGCCGGAATATCAAGAAGCTAAAGATAAACTTGATAAATTTGCAGAACGCTGGCAAAAAGAGGTAGAAGATCGCTATGAAGTCATAAACAAAAGGAGGCAAGAATTTCTTCGAGTAGAAGCTATCTTACCTGAAGAGGAAAGAAATAGAAGAAAAGAGGAAATTGACTTAATGGAACAAGAAACCTTAGAGCTTCAGCAAATGCGTTTTGGCGTCAGCGGAGATTTGTTTGCGAAAAGAAAAGAATTAATAGAACCCATACAAGATAAAGTTTTTGAAGCCTTAACGGAGGTGGCAAGTAGAGGAAAATATAGTTTTATTTTTGACAAAGCTAATCAATCAAACCTTATATTTGCCGATCCGAAATTTGATATAAGTAATTTAGTGATGAGACAATTAGGAATCACTGAGCGTTAAGTAAAAAAAAATGAAAAAGATGAAAAAATTAGTAGTATTAGCAGTAGCAACCATCGCTTTTATCGCATCAGGCATTGCACAAACATCAATTGCCCACGTGAACACACAACGTGTATTGGACACTATGCCTTCTCGTAAAGCCGCTATTCAAGAGGTTGAAAAGTTCGAAGAAAGAGCTATGAACGAATTACAAGAAACTCAAGCAAAGCTGCAATCTGACTATCAGAAGTTGCAGTCTGAAAAGCCTACAATGAGTCCAACTGCGTACAAGTTTGAAGAGAATCGCTTGATGAAAAAATCACAAGAGTTTCAACAACGTCAACAAGAGTTAGACCAACAAATACAAATTTTGAGTCAAGAGTTAAATGAGCCAATTCTCGATATGGTTCAAGCCGCAATTGAAACAGTTTCAAAAGTGGAAAAAATTGAGTATGTATTGGATGAGTCTGCTTTACTTTACTCTAAAGGAAAAGATTTAACAAATAAGGTTATCGCTGAAGTGATGCGCTTAGAGGTTGCACGAGCTCCGAAAGAAGAAGCAGGTAATTAATAGAACTAATTCTTAATCGCAAAAAGTCAACTTCAAAAAAGTTGACTTTTTTTATTTACAACGAATGTTTTCCTGTACATACATAATTTGTTTTCACAAAAAAATAAATAAGTAGATTTGTTACCATGAACAAGAGCTTCTCTCCAATTGGTGTATTTGATTCAGGATATGGAGGACTAACTGTACTCAATAGTATAAGAAAAGAACTCCCTGAGTATGACTTCTTATATCTCGGAGATAATGCTAGAGCACCATACGGTACTAGGTCTTTTGATGTTGTATATGAATACACCTTACAATGTGTACTTGAATTATTTGAGCGAAATTGCGATCTTGTTATTCTAGCTTGTAACACAGCGTCTGCAAAAGCGTTAAGAACCATTCAACAAGGAGAATTAAAAAATCATCCTAACAAAAGAGTCCTAGGAGTAATTCGACCAAGCACAGAAATAGTAGGTCAATTCTCTAAAAACAAAACGATTGGAATTATGGCTACAGAAGGAACTGTTAAAAGCCAGTCTTATAGAATAGAAATACAAAAATTTCACCCAGAAGTCACTGTTGTGCAACAGGCATGTCCTTTATGGGTTCCGCTTATTGAAAACAAAGCCTACAATAGTAAAGAAGGAAAAAAGTTTATCGAAAAAGATATTCAACGATTTTTATCTCAATATCCAAGTGTAGATGTAATCGTATTAGCATGTACACACTACCCCTTATTACTTCCCTATTTAAAAGAAATTATACCTAAAAACATTAAACTAATATCTCAAGGAGAAATCGTAGCGCCTTCATTAAAAGACTACTTAAAAAGACATGATTGGTTAAATAAAAAAATATCAAAAAACGGACAAGTAACCTATTTAACCACAGAATCGTCTGATTTATTCAATGAATCAGTAGAATATATTTTTGGTCAACACGTAAACGCAAAAAATATACATCTTAAATAAATATATATGGCATTAATAAAAACTTGTAGAGAAAAAACACCGATGTTTGAAGAAAATTGTTGGTTTGCAGAAAATGCAACAATTGTAGGAGATGTTATATTTGGTGAAAACTGTTCTGTTTGGTTTTCGGCCGTTATACGAGGCGATGTAAATAGTATAAGAATCGGAAATAATGTTAACATTCAAGATGGCGCTGTGCTACATTGCACTTATGAGAAAACAAAAATTGAAATACACGATAACGTGAGTATTGGTCACAACGCAATAATTCATGGGGCATGTATTCAAAATAACGTGCTTATAGGTATGGGGGCAATAATTATGGATAATTGTATCATTGAAGAAAATGTTATAGTTGCCGCTGGGGCTGTAGTAACAGAGAATACTAATTTAGAATCTGGATTTATTTATGCAGGAATACCCGCTAAAAAAATAAAACCTATCTCTACAGATCACATAGAAGGAGAAATCGAACGAATAGCAAAGAATTATTCTTTATATGCAAGCTGGTTTAAATAAACTTTTAAATGGTCAAAACTATTGACTAACTTGCTATTGTACTGATTTACAGTTATTTAAAATGTTAAAAACAAGCTTAAAGCATCGTTTACAATTCATTAACAAATTACATCTTGACAACTGTAAATCAATAACTTACAGCCTTAAATGATTCAATAAGCATTAAATCATAGAAAATTAAAGAATGTTAATATTTTCCAATGTTTTTTCTATATTTACGGTCTTCGAAATAGTTAAGTAAGATAAATTTAATGTAAACTTATGATACGTAAACTCTACTTGTTATTATTAAGTGTCACGATCACAGTCGGTTACACATTTGGTCAGGCAGGTCTTGGATCAATGCAAGGTTCTGTAATTGATAAGGACACAAAGGAGCCCATTGCCTTTGTTAAAGTGGTAATTTCTCAGGGGGGAATTATTAAAGGAGGTACAGAAACAGATTTTGACGGGAAATTCCAATTCCCTTCTATTGCTGCAGGTGCTTACGATGTTGAATTTCGATCTATCGATTATCAGCCAATGAAGTTATCGAATGTAAGTGTATCCGCAGAACGAATCACATTCCTTAATAAAACGGAAATTGGAAAACCTGAGGATGTTAGAGAGCTAGAAGAAGTTCAAGTAGTTGCCTACAAAGTACCATTGATAAATCGTGATGGTGGTGCTGCTGGTCAAACAATTACGCGTGAGGACATCGCAAAACTCCCCGTACGAGATGCAGCAGGCGTTGCCTCTACTGTTGGTGGTGTTAATGAATCTGAAGGTACTGGAGGAATTAGTGTACGAGGATCAAGAGAAGATGCATCGTTTTACTTTATTGATGGTATTAAAGTACGTGGGTCATCTAACCTTCCTAAATCTGCACTTGAAGAAGTAACAGTTATCACTGGTGGGCTTCCAGCAAACTATGGAGATGCAACAGGTGGTATCATTTCTGTTACAACAAGAGGACCGTCTAGAGAATACTTCGGTAGTTTCGAGGCGGTATCATCTGGTTTTTACTTACCTGGAAGTAAC
The DNA here is from genome assembly GCA_007117055.1 of Lishizhenia sp. Lineage (GTDB taxonomy): Bacteria > Bacteroidota > Bacteroidia > Flavobacteriales_D > Crocinitomicaceae > CSBr16-161. The sequence goes on from SKHH01000285.1 coordinate 9,512, forward strand.
GAAATTGGATATGATGGAAAAGTAATTGGACTTGACGCTCAAGGATACAACTTAATTGAAGGTATGCTGTCTGGTCCACTTTGGATGAGAAAAGATTCCGAAGGTAATAAAACTGAACCAATTTTAGGTTTCTTAATCTCAGGAACTGTTAATCATAATTTTGATAATAGACCATTTGCTGGAGGTGCATGGAGAGTGAGAGAAGAAGTAAGAGATGAACTACTTGCTAATCCTTTAAGGCCAACTGCTTCAGGAGAAGGTAACTTCTACAATACTAACTTTTTAAGAATGGATGACTTCGAAAAAACTCCTTGGAGAATGAATGCAAGTCGAACTACTATAACCGCTTCTGGAAAAGTAGATGTTAATACCGGGCCCACAGTTAACTTAACATTTGGTGGTTCAATGAACGCTTCATTAGGAACAAATTATAATTATGCTAATTCAGTATTCAACTTTGACAACTTTGGAGTTAATAATGCCTTAGACTGGAGGGTATTTGGTAGATTCACTCAACGTTTTAAAATTGATAGAGAAGGTTCAAGTTCTAAGGTTAAAAGTTTTTACTATAACCTTATGGCTGATTACTCTAAGTCAGATAGAAATGTTTACGATCCTAAACACGGCTATGATGTATTCAACTACGGACATGTTGGGTATTTTGATATTGAACAAAGAAGAACATATGAATTCAACCAAGCTGGAGATAGCTTAATTCAAAATGCAGTTCCTAGAGATGTTGAAGTTTCATTTACACCATCTGAAATAAACCCAGGTTTAGCTGCGATTACTCGCCAATACTACGAAGTTTATGAAGGAAGGCCTGCAGGTAGATATGAAAACTTAACACAAATTATTCAGGGGAATGCATTAAGAAATGGTGATTTACCTCCAAGCGCTTATCAGATTTGGGCTTCTCCAGGTACTCCTTTTAATCAGTTTGCCATGTTTGAACAAGAACAGGCTCGTTTGACGGGTTCTGCATCAATCGTTATTGGTGGACATAACATTTCATTAGGTTTTGAGTTTGAACAGCGTTGGGATCGTGGATGGCAGTCAGGTCGTTTAGGCCCAGCAGGTCTTTGGGAAGTTGCTCGTCAGTATGCAAACAGCCACATCTCAGAGCTTGATTTAGAAAACCCTCAATTCGATTACTTTGGAACTTTCCCAAGAATTTCATACGACAGATTAAATTCTGGTTATGCTGCTCAAGAAGGAAATGGACAATACGGTGGTCAAGCGAATAACGATAATCAATTTTTCTTTGACTATAATTTCAGACAAGCTGTCGGGATGGATCCAGCAGGAAACGACTTCTTAAACATTGATAAATACGATCCAAATATGTTCTCTTTGGATATGTTTACACCTGATGAATTATTTAATCAAGGAAATAACTTTATTACTTACTTTGGTTACGACCATACTGGTCAAAGAGTTAGAGGTAACACTGATATTAATAGTTATTTTAATGACTTTGATGAAAATGGAAATTACCAAAGATTCATTGGAGCTTTCCAACCAACTTATGTTGCAGGTTACATTATGGATAAGTTTGCCTTTGATGACATCGTTTTCAACGTTGGTTTGAGACTTGATGTATTCGATGCCAACCAACCTGTATTAAGAGATCAACATTTGTTCTTTAATGCCAGAGATGTTAACATGGCAAGATCTTTAGCTCAACAAGATCCAGAGCAATACGACTGGGTAAATATCCCGAATAGTATTGGAGATGATTATATTGTATATGTAAATGACAAAGAAAATCCTACGCAAATTAACGGTTTCCGTTCTGGGGAGATATGGTATGATGCTAATGGTATTGAAACACAAGACCCTTCAATCATAAGAGGTTCTGCAGGTATTGCTCCGTGGTTATTAAACCCAGGTCAAGAAACTCCAACTGAGGATGCGTTCGAGAGATATTCTGCTGCATTTAATCTTATGCCGCGTATAGCATTCTCATTCCCAATTTCTGATGAGGCAAATTTCTTTGCTAACTATGACATCTTAACGAAGAGACCATCTGGATTTAATAGATTTGATCCCGTAGATTATCAATTTATTAGAGATAGAAGTGTAATTATTAATAATGCCAACTTAAGGCCTGAAAGAACTATTGATTATGCATTTGGATTCCAACAAGTATTAACAAGATCTTCATCGTTAAAAATCAACGCCTTCTATAGAGAGTTGAGAGATCAAGTTCAAGTAAGAAATATTTTTGAGGCTTATCCTGCAACTTATATTACTTATGGTAACCGTGACTTTGGTACTGTTAAAGGTGTTACCGTAGAATACGATTTAAGAAGAACCGGAAACCTAAGAATTAACGCTAACTACACGCTTCAATTTGCTGAAGGTACGGGGTCTGATCCAAACTCGGCATTAAGTTTTGTGAACTCAAACCAACCAGATTTAAGAAATATTTTTCCTTTCACATACGATCAGCGTCATGCATTTGCATTTACTGTTGATTACAGATATGGAAGTGGTTCAAACTACAATGGACCAAGAATTGGTGATAGAAACATTCTTGAAAATACTGGATTAAACGTAATTACTTTAGTGAATTCTGGGACACCCTATTCAAGACAAGCTAATATTACTCCAGTAGCAATTGGTGTTGGTACACCACAGCTATTAGGTGGACTGAACGGATCTAGAAAACCATGGACGTACAGATTAGATCTTCAGTTAGACAGAACATTTAACCTAGAATATGGAGGTGAAGATGGTAAAAAGAAGCGTGCTTTCTTAAA
>SKHH01000281.1 GCA_007117055.1 Lishizhenia sp.
ATGATAGGGGAAGTACTACATTGAATAAGTATATTAAGCAAACGAAAGATTTTATGGAGAAAAATGATTGGAGAATAGCGGAGAATTCAAACGCACACTATTCCTATGGCTCATTAACTAAATTTATGGCAGGATTACTAGCTGAGGATTACTGGTTGGATGAGGTTTATGGCTCAGACATAAAAGAGGCACATCAAAAAGGATTCTTCCACATTCATGACCTAAGCGCACTTACAATTTATTGTTGTGGTTATAGTTTAATGGAAATTATTGAAAAGGGGGTTAGGGGTGTTAGTAATATCCCCGTTTCTAAGCCAGCGAAGCACTTTGATAGTTTACTCGCTCAGATTGCTAATTTAGCAACTGTTTATCAAAATGAGATAGCCGGAGCGGTGGCCTTTTCTAGTTTTGATACACTGGTAGCACCATTTGTCAAAAATGACAAACTTACGTATGATGAAGTATACCAAAAAATGCAAATGTTTATTTATCAAATAAACTCCAATAGTAGGGGCGGAGCAGAACCTGCGTTTACAAATCTTTCTTTTGATTTAACACCACCAAAGGATATACTTAACCAACTAGTGGTTGTTGCTGGAAAAATGCTTGACTTTACTTATAAAGAATGCCAAAAAGAAATGGATATGGTTAATCGAGCATATTATGAAATTATGCTAGAAGGAGACGCTATCGGTCAACCTTTTAGTTATCCTATCCCAAGCTATAACATACACAAGCGTTTTGATTGGGATAATAAAAACAACGACTTATTATGGGAGATGGCTGGAAAATTCGGCACACCGTACTTTAGTAATTTTATTAATTCAGATATGAATCCAGAGGACGCTAGAAGTATGTGTCCAATCGGAGCAAATGAGAAGGTGCTGATTAAATCTACAAGAGGAAGAGGTTTGGAATATTCCTCTATTGGTAATGTTTACAATGGCAATAGTAAGCAAGAATCTTATGAGATATATAGCCATGGTAAATTTGTTAAGGGTAAGTTCAACCAATACAAAGACCAGAAAATGATTAAAGTAACCTTAGCTAATGGTCACTCGTTAACAATGACAGAAGAACATTTAAACTTTGTCATGAGCAACCAAAATGCTCCAGAGCATATCGCTCAAGGGAAAGAACTGCAAGTAGGAGAATATCTTCCTTATAGCCTCAATGCTTACCAGGGTAATGGCGGAAGCTACGAACTAGGTTATTTTGTCGGTGCTTATGCTGGAGATGGTAGCTTTGACGAGGATACTTCTGTAGTATTTTCTCTATGCGAAGACAAGAAAAATGCTGGCATTTTAAACCATTTAAAATCTTTTGCAGAAAACGAATTTGGGGCGAGAACTTCTGTAACTCACTATGAAGACTCAAAATTAGTAACCTTAAAGGTTTATTCTAAGGCTTTAGTGGGATTATGTAGGGATTTTGTTGAAGCACAAGGAAGATACAGACACTATTCTGCGAATGTTTTTGGAATGAGTAATTTCTTCAGACAAGGAGTCTTGGATGGACATTATGCTACTGACGGTGGCAACCGATACAGGACTTATACCGCTTCTGAAAAAATGGTTGAATCTCTTAATATGTTAGCAACAACTCTCGGCAAGGTAACTAGTGTAAATATTGATAATAGAGAAGATAGGTTTAGCTCTGAACCAGTTTACACTGTGAGAGTTTACCAACTAACCAATAATTCTTATGGTGATGTTTGGTTTAAAGATGGGGATAAGGTTTGGTTTAAAATAACCGACATTCATTCCGTGTCAAATTCTACAGCATATTGTCTCGAAGTAGAAAATGACGAACCAATGTTTACCGTGGGAACTACAGGGATTCTAACTCATAACTGCCGATTACGCTTGGACAAAAGAGAACTCATGAAACGGAATGGTGGTTTGTTTGGCTCAGGGGAAAAAACAGGTAGTATCGGTGTAGTTACTGTCAACCTACCAAGATTAGGCTACTTGGCTTCTCAACTGTATGCCAGCTCAGAAAGTGCAAAGAAATACTTTTTCTTGGAGCTTGCAGATTATATGAAACTGGCTAAAGAAAGCCTTGAACGTAAAAGGGTTTTTTTACAGGGGCAAATAGATAAGGGATTGTTGCCAGCGTTCAAAGAATATGTTGGCCATTTGAATAATCACTTTTCTACAATTGGATTAGTTGGAATGAACGAAATGTGCCTTAATATACTGGGTAAAGATATTATCTCCCAAGAGGGCAAGCAATTTTCTCTTGAGGTTTTAGACTTCATGAGGGCGTGTATTGCAGATTTCCAAGAAGAAACAGGCAATCTTTATAACCTAGAAGCTACTCCAGCGGAATCAACGTGTTATCGACTCGCCTTAGTTGATGTGAATGAATTTGGGGACAAGATTGCTACTCAAGGAAGTTTAGATGGTAGTGCTCCTTATTATACAAACTCATGTCACGCGCCAGTAATTAATATGGAGGATATTCAGCAATTAATATCTCACCAGAATGATTTACAAGTGAAATTCACCGGTGGTACAGTGGTACATTTATATATGAATTCAAGTATTTTGGGCGAAAAGGTCAAGCATATTATTCGGACAATCTGTGAGGGTTATAGTTTACCATATGTTTCTATCAGCCCCGTTTATTCTGTTTGCTCCATGCATAATTTTATATCTGGCTACACAGAAAATTGCCCTCATTGTGGAGAACCCACTGAATCATACCAGAGAATAACAGGATATGTTCGTCAGATTAGCAAGTTTAATGAAGGCAAGAAGGCAGAGTTTTATGATAGGAGTCAGTTGGATGGAGTTAATGATTCAATATAGGGGCATAAAGCATAATGTGCTTAACGATGCCCCATTTATTGGTGCTATCATTATCGCTCCAAGTTGTTTTAGAGAATGCTTAGGGTGTCAAAACAAAGATTTGAAAAATAGTCCACTCTATGATAACACAGCTTTTGATGTTATATCGCTAGTAAAAAAGAATAAATTTAACCAAGGAATAATTTTGGCTGGATTAGAGTGGACATGCTCACCCAATGAGATGAAAGAACTTATTCATGCCGGTTTGGATGCTGAATTACAGGTAATGATTTACACATATATGACAGAAATAAAATTTACAGATACTTTTCCAGATTTATTTCAACTACCTATATGGGTTAAATTTGGCGAATATGTTGATAGTTTAAAAACAGATTCTAACATTCAACATGGTGTAAAATTAGCAACATCTAATCAATGCATAAAATATATGGGTGGTGAACAATGGGAAAACTGAATGAGTTATAAATATATTTTAAAAGAGGCAAATTTAATTTGTCTCTTTTTGTTTTTCTG
>SKHH01000302.1 GCA_007117055.1 Lishizhenia sp.
AAAATACCAAATTTCGCTTTTCCTGTCAAAACCTCCCTTCTTCCTAAAAGAGAAGCCTCTCTTGAAACGCAAGCCAATTTATAATCAGCTAACACTTCTTTTTTAAAGGACTCAAAATCAATATTTTTCTTTTCTTTTGCGAGCATATCTTTTGACATAACTGGTAATTTTAGACGCACAAAAGTACTAAATTCGAGTTGTAAATCCTAGCGTTTAACGTAGATTATTGAAAGTAAAAAGTTTTTAAACAAGCAAGGTTATGAATAGCACTTTTCTTCTTTTCATGCCTTTCTCAAAATCAAATTATTAGGGCAAACGCATTTAAAATTATTGGGCTATGAAGCTAAGTTGCAAAATTGTTCTGAAAGTACTGCATTTGTAAACATCGGGTTTCACCCAATGTTTACGATAAGCTACACCACCCTTTTAGCCCTAGCGAAGGACATCGTCCTTCGTTTAGGTATTACACTCCGCCATACTAGTCGGACAGGCCTACAGGGTGGCAGAACATGACTTTTTAAGCTATAGTTAATCCATAGAAAAAAGTTAATAACTTAGAAATTATTACCTTGTGTGAAATATCGCTATTGGTACAAAAGTAAATGCGTTTGTCCTGATCAAGTTATTTGAAGTATTTTAAATTCATAAAGAAATATATATATTTGCCCAAAAACAAATGTATTCATGGATGCTATAATTAAGACCAATAAGGGAGAAATGAAAGTGGAGTTTTATGAAAAAGATGCTCCGAAAACTGTTGCTAATTTTGTAAAGCTAGCTAAAGACGGTTTTTACAATGGGTTAACGTGGCACCGTGTTCTGCCTGACTTTGTTATCCAAGGCGGATGTCCTAAAGGTAATGGCACTGGTGGTCCTGGCTACGCTATTGATTGCGAATTAGACGGAGAAAATCAATACCATGACAGAGGTGTTCTATCTATGGCTCATGCAGGAAGAAACACTGGGGGTTCTCAGTTTTTCATTTGTCACAGCCGTAACAATACTGCACATCTTGATAGAAACCACACTTGCTTTGGAAGAGTGGTTGATGGTGTAGATGTTATCGATCAAATCCGAGTGGGAGACGCTATTGAGTCTATCACAATCAGCGATTAAGCAAATAACAGTTTCATTAAAATTCCATAGTTTTCTATTTGATTGCTATGGAATTTTTTTTTCTTAGCTTTCACGTAAATACAAATCATAAATCATCCCATCTGACAAACCTATTTTTGGTACGTAAATCTCTTTACATTTTAGTTGTTTTCCAATGAAGTTATATATTCGACAAGCAGGAATAATCACATCCGCTCGATCTGGTTTTAACAGATATTTCTCCATACGTTCATCAAAAGTTAACGCTTCCAACTCAGCCTGAAAAGCTTTTAGTTCCACTAAAAAAATCGGTTCCATAAAACGTTTGTACATTATTTTATGAATTTTATTGATGTTTCCTCCTGTTCCAAAAACCTTGTAGTCTATTTTTTTACTAACATTTTCCTTCAGCCATTGTTTTATGTCTTTCCAAACAGAAGGCTTGGTTTTACCTTTAAGTAAGCGGATAGTACCTACCTCAAACGATTTTCCATTTACTTTTTTTCCATTTTCAAAAACACTGACCTCTGTTGAACCTCCACCAACATCAATAACAATAAAAGAACTACCTACTTCCTCTGCCAACAGAAAAAATGTAGAAAAAAGAATATTCGCTTCCTCCTTGCCATCAATAATCTCAACGTTTAGATTAGTTTCTTCTAGAATTTGTTGTTGCACCTCTACTCCATTTTTGGCCTCTCGCATTGCAGAAGTGGCACAAGCACGGATTGCTGTCACATCATACACATCAGCAATCAACTGAAAAGCTCGCATGGTCTTAACAAAACGCTCCGTTTTTTGCTTGGGAATAAAACCATCATTAAATACATCCATACCTAAACGTAAAGGGACTCTTGTGTAGGAAAGTTTTTGTACGTATAAATGTTCTTTGTGTTTTACTACTTCTCCAATTAACAAACGAGCGGCGTTTGTACCAATATCTATAGCTGCATACTTCATTTAATAGTTCTTTTCAAAAGCCCCTAATTTAGTTATTCTCAGAAAAAAACAGGTGCTCTTTCGAATAATTCAGAATTAAACGTCAAAAAAAACAGCTCATCATGAACATAAATATGAGAACATAACCCTCATTCAGGTTATTAATAGAGCATACATTCATTAGTGATGTACTACATAATCAAAAAGCATAATAACTAATTTTCACAAGCATTTACGTTACTATCTGAAATATTGTTTATATATTTAGCCCTGAACATTTTAAAACAAATTATTATGGGAAAAGGAGATATGAAAACAGCAAGAGGGAAACGCTTTCGTGGATCTTATGGCGTATCTAGGCCTCGAAAAGCTTCCTCAGGATATACTACTAACACAACAAAAGAAGAAAAAGTAGCAACGATAAAAGAAAAAAAAGCCCCAGCTAAAGCAGTAAAAAAAAACACAACAAAAAAAACTACCACTAAGAAAACAACCGCCAAAAAAGCTACACCTAAAAAAACGGAAAGTAAAACTTCTGAGGAATAGTACATCAAATATAAGATATACCCATCCGCAATACAATGTTGTTTTGCGGATGTTTTTTTCATTCTGACCTCAATAAATTATTAACTTCTCCAACAGCCATTGTGAATAACTAATTATTCAAAATTAATCTTGACAACTTTCTACATCATTGATTTTTCGTATATTGCGCAAAACTTTTCCTTAGGGATGAAATAATCTTTACAATGTCAGAGAAACTAAAGTTTGAACAAGAATACTTACTAAAAACATCACCTAAAGTACTTAATACCATGCTCATGACGCCTAGCGGACTTAGTGAATGGTTTGCGGATGATGTCAATGTAAAAGATGATATTTATACCTTTATTTGGGACGGTAGTGAAGAAGAAGCGCGTTTACTCTCAAAAAAAAGAAATGAATTTATAAAATTCAAATGGATTGAAGATGAGGAAGATGGGATTGATTCTTACTTAGAAATTCGCTTTGAAGTTGACCCCATGACAAAAGAAGTGGTGTTAAAACTTACTAGCTTTGCTTTTGAAGATGAAATGGAAGAAGTTCAACTTTATTGGCAAAGTACAATAGAAGAGTTACGCAGAGTTATTGGAGCTTAGATCAACCTGTTGAAAGTTTAATATGTCTGGAGCCTTTATTTTAGGAGTGATAATTCTTTACTTCTTGGTATTAATTACGATCTCTTATTTTACTTCCAAAGGTGCTGGAAACGATACTTTCTTTACTGGAAATAGATCCTCCAAATGGTACTTAGTAAGTTTTGGAATGATTGGCGCTTCCTTATCTGGAATTACTTTCATTTCTGTTCCTGGAATGGTAGTTGGTGAACAATTCTCCTACATGCAAATGGTAATTGGTTATATGATAGGTTATGCTGTCATTGCTTTTGTTTTATTACCGTTATATTACAAGTACAATCTAACATCTATTTACTCCTACCTGCAATCACGCTATGGGATAATTACTCATAAAGTAGGCGCTGCATTTTTTATTCTTTCGCGTATTCTTGGTGCTTCCGTTCGACTATTTCTTGTAGCTGATGTACTCAATTACTTTGTATTTCAACAATATGGATTAGGTTTTGAAGTAGCTGTACTTATCACCCTTTTACTCATTTATATTTATACGTATCGAGGAGGAATTAAAACAATCGTTTGGACAGACACGCTACAAACAAGCTTTATGCTTATCGCGTTGGGAACTAGCGTGTATTTAATATACAACCTTTTGGAACCATCGTATACCAACCAAGGACTAAAAAGCTTAGGCATGATCGATTGGTTCATTACGTCCGATGCAAACGCAGCAAATTATTGGTGGAAAGGAATTCTGGGAGGATTCTTTATTACACTAGCAATGACAGGACTAGACCAAGATATGATGCAAAAGAACCTTACTTGCAGAAATAAAGAAGAAGCGCAAAAAAACATGATTTGGTTTTCAATAATTCTTTTTGGAGTTAACTTTTTATTCTTAGTCCTAGGTGGTCTTCTCTTCCTGTACCTGCAACAATCTCCCGAATTACTGAGTACTTTTTACGAGATGGACGAAAGCAAACGCTTGGACAGAATGTTCCCGTTAATCGCACTAAAAAGTGATTTAAGCGGAGCGCTAGGTGTGACATTTTTATTAGGTTTAATTGCAGCCGCTTATTCCAGTGCCGATTCTGCCTTAACCTCTCTCACAACTTCTGCCAGTGTTGATTTACTTGAAGTTAACAAATGGGAAAACCAACGAAAAGCAGAAATCACTCGAAAATGGATTCACATTGGAATGACCATCGTTTTATTCATTGTCATCCTCTTGGCTAATGCCTTCAAAGAATCGAACGTGATAAACACGTTGTTCCATATTGCGGGCTATACGTACGGACCATTACTCGGTTTATTCTTTTTTGGGATTCTCACCAAACGAATTGTAAGTGACAAAAAAGCATGGATTGTGTGTTTAATTATTCCTACTCTGCTCGTTTTTTACAAAAGATTTGAACCTGAGTTATTCATACACTATAAAACAGGACATGAGCTGTTAGGTATAAACGGAATACTTTGTTTTTTAGGGCTATACATTATTTCATCTAAGAAACAGATTTAAGTAAAAACTGTATGATTTTCTAGCTACTTATTGATTTTTAAATATGCAATTGTTTTTCATTACTGACACAATTTATACTAAATAGAAATCCAAGTTTGGTTAAATTTTTCCAAGCATTAGACGAAATTTTTAATACTTTCGTTCGTTTATTAAACAATGCTTAAACACAGGCTGTGCATATGGTTTTTATTTGTTACTGTTTTGGCGTATGGTCAAACAGGAGGAGAACATGCTTTTCCATTTTTGGACATGGCCTATAACGCTCGATCGGGAGCGCTCGGCAGGCATTATATTGCATTTAGAGATAAAGATGTCAATTTAGCCGTAAATAATCCTTCTTTGTTGTATAGTGAAATGCACAACACCATAGGCTTTAGCCAAGCGCTTCATGCAGGTGGAATTAACCATGGAATGCTCACTTATGGGCGTAAAATTAATGATGAAATTACTGCAAGTGCCCATTTGAGATACGTTTCCTACGGAAAAATGGATAGAACCACTCCCACTGGTGAAGTTATTGGTACTTTCTCCGCTGGCGATTTTATTTTAGGTGCAGGTATCGCGCAACAATTGAATCCACGTATCAGTATCGGTGCAAATTTAAATCTAATTTGGTCGCAACTTGAGTCATTTACCTCCTTCGGGGCTTCGGTTGATCTTGCTGGAACGTATTTCGATGAATCCGAAAGAACAACAGTCACAGCTCTTGTCCGAAATGCAGGGCTTCAATTGAAAACCTACACGGATACAGAGCGAACTCCGCTTCCAGTAAACCCAATGGTAGCAGTTTCTCATCGTCTACAACACGCTCCATTTTTATTTTCTATTGTTGCACACAGTTTAAACCGTTGGGATTTAACCTATACCGACCCTAACGCCCAACCTACGACTAATTTGTTAGGAGAAGAAATTCCAGTACCTGTTCCTGGATTTGGGGAAAAACTAGCACGACATTTCATCTTCCAAGTTGAAGTACTAGGAGGTGATGTAATGCGCGTTCGTCTTGCTTTCGATTACCAACGCAGAAGAGAGTTTTTAGTTGAAAACAGACCGGGAATGGCTGGTTTTTCAACAGGCGTTGGATTTAATTTCAAACGTTTTTCGTTAGATTATGGCCTAGTCATTTATTCCAGCGCTGGATTTAATAATCTAATTACACTCACGACAAATATGGACAAATGGAAACGCTCTATGTAGTGATTTTTATGGGTTTTATATAGTACTGTATTACATTCGAATTATTAAGTTCAGGATGAAACTTAAATTTTACAATCGAACTACGTTATCCCTTTACAGAATACTTTTTATAAAAGCTTCCATTTTTTCTGGAGTTGTTGTGGGTGCATAACGTTTTACTGGGTTTCCATTTTTATCGACAACAAACTTGGTGAAATTCCATTTTATGCTACTACCGAATAAACCACCTTTTTTCGATTTCAGAAACTTAAAAATGGGATGAGCATTTGATCCGTTCACTTCGACCTTTGAAAACATAGGGAAACTCACACCATAATTCACCTGACAAAATTCACTAATTTCAGCTTCACTTCCCGCCTCTTGCTTGCCAAATTGATTACACGGAAATCCTAAAATCACCAAACCTTTGTCTTTGTATTGATTGTACAAGGACTCCAGTCCTTCATATTGAGGTGTAAAACCACACTTACTCGCAGTATTCACCGCTATTACAGTCTTTCCAGTAAATTCTTCCATAGAAATTTCTGTACCATCTATTTTTGTTGCTTTGAAATTATAAAAATTCATCTTATTGTTTTTTTAAAAGAAACAGCTGCTGGATCGTTTTGTTCTTGAATTAAACCCATTAAACAAATCACTCCCTTAAGAATAATACACTTTATCTCATGGCTATTACTCAGATTTCCATACCATTCACTCAATACATTTGAAAAATACATCAAAAATTTTTATATTAGAGGAAATAATGAAAATGAAATCTATCTTTCTATCCATATTATCTTTGTTTTGTTTTTTCATTGGTTGGTCTCAAAACGTTCTCGATACCATTGCAGAAAATCAAGTAGAGGCACACGTCAATCGGTATGGGCACCTTTTTTATAATCACCCTATAAACGCACCAGGTTATGAAGTTCCAAAAGGTAGTGGTAATCATCTATTATACGCCACGTTTTTTTGGTTTTCTGGTACAGATGAATCAGAGCAGAGAAGAGGCGTAATTAATATGTTTTATACTAATGAAGCTTCTTTTCCTGGTCCCTACTCCTCTACTAATGATTATTTCTCTCACGATTACCTCAAACAATATCAAGAAAATTTATGGACTTTAACTCGTAGTGAAATAGAATACCACATTGATAACCATCAAGAAGAAGGTTACATTGCTCCAAAAAGTATTTTAGAGTGGCCTGGAAATGGAGATACAGCTGTTGGAGTTGCAGCACAACTTGCTCCTTATGTTGACCTAAATAATAATGGTGTTTATGAACCAAATTTAGGAGAGTATCCCTGTATAAAAGGAGATGTAGCGACTTATTTGATCTTGAATGATGATAAATTCCCCAGTAGTTATACCCAAGGCTCGAATATGGAACTTGAGTTTCATTACATGATTTATCAATACTCACACAACAATGACTTCATAGATACCACGACGTTTATAGATATAACGGTGCACAACAGAGGGATTCATAGCTATTCTGATTTTAATATGGCTTATTATGTTGATGCGGATGTTGGCTTTGCTTTTGATGACTATTTCGGAACAAGTCCTGATGATAATATGATCTATTTTTACAACGCAACAAATCATGACAATCATTATGGTGAAAACCCTCCTGCTGTTGGCACGAAACTTCTTAATCATAAAGCAGAATATGGGGGGTACTATATAAACAGTGGTGGTCCTATTGACCCTTGGAATTCACTTATTCATTTTTGGAACATGATGAATGGGAAATGGTGGGATGGAAAGCCATGGGTATATGGCGGTTTTGGTTACCCAAATTCACACGGCGCTACGGACACCCCCACAAACTTTTTGTACACCGGAAAACCATGGCTAAATGAAGGATGGACAGAACTCAACACAGATGATCAAGGAACAGCAAATCCTAATGATGAAGACAAAAGAGGATTTATTGTTGCTGAAAAAACTCAACTTTCATCAGGTGATAAAGAAACATATTCCTTTGCTATTATTACGAGCAGAAAAGGAGATCACCTAGAAAATGTGGAAGGAATTATAGAACTTTCTCCCGAAGTTCAAGCTTTTTATGAAACTACTATTTTAACGAGTTCATGCGTCACAGAAGGAACTGGAGAAACAGATGATTTTTCATTTACTGTAGAAGAAATCAATCCGTATTTAGAGTTTGAAATCACTCGTATTGATGGACTTGGAAATATGCTCAACAACCAAGAACTCACAACTGAAACGAAAATTGATATCTTGGAAAATAACTTTACAGAAGAGGTTACTTACGAACGAACAAAAGGACCTATTTCAGTTTGGATAACTGATACCATTAATCATGCATCAGGTTATTTTGAATTGGCTTTCCATAGTTATAACCAGTCCATTGACTCTGCACTTTGGACAATTAACCGTTACGAACACAAAGACGGCCCATTAATCGAAAGTGTCGATGCTTTACAACCAATTGGCTATGCTGAAATTCAAGAAATTCCTGACTGGGGAATTGCAGTGCTTATTGAACCTTACTTATCTCCCTGTACTAGCGGAGCACCTAATTGTGCCGAAAGAGAAAGAAGACCTCAAGTTATTGACGCTTCAATGGAGTTTAAAGATCCATCTAAACAATGGTTAACCGGACTAAAGCACCTCGAAGGCGTTTCTCCGTTTAACTGGATTTCTTCTGGTAATCGTACTTATGAGTATTCATTAGATCAGTATTTTCCAAACTCCTTTCCACCCAGCTGTTTCAATGATCTAACAGGAACGGACCCTTTTTATACCTATGCCAATATACTAGGAGGAATAGTATCGAGTGGTCAACTGGCACGTGTCAATAATTGCGGTTTTTCCCCTGTTCAAACACCGAGTTTTGTTAATTTAAATCAATATGCCTCTATTCGAAGAAATTACCAACCTAGTGTATATCACCCAGGTGTAGATATTGTTTTTACAGATGACAAAGAATTATGGACAAGGTGTCCTGTTATTGAAATGAACAGTATGCCTGAACTCTCTTTAAGTGATCCGATTTTTGGTGACACACCTGAACCTGGACTATTGCGTCAAAGTTTATCAGTCGATAAAAACGGAAAAAAATTGGGAGACATAGGTTATAACGCACAAGAAGCTAATCCAACGGGAGATCAACCTGTTGGTATGGGGTGGTTTCCGGGATACGCCATAGACGTTGAGTCTGGTAGACGTTTAAACATGGCTTTTGGGGAAAACTCAATGCTACTCAATGACAACGGAGGAGATATGATATGGAATCCAACTTCAAATGTATTAAACAGTGTTGGTAATCCGATTTTTGGAGGGCAGCACGTCGTCTATGTTTTTGGAGGGGAGCTGAATGAAATGCCAAACTACGATGAAGGACGCTTTATCCATGATAAGTTAAAAGTAAAAACAGTAGCAAGTTTTAGAGAAGCTTATAGTAACTTATCGTGGGTTATGCAACCCTTATTGGAAGAGGGAAAAACACTTTCAGAAACGGAAGTTACGCTAAGAATCAGAATAGGAAAAGAATATCAAAACAGAGTTATTTCAGGAAAGAATAATGGTAGACCCATGTTTGGCTGGACAGCTGTCCCCTATAACACGCTCAATCAACCGCCAAACACTAGTTTTATTCACATTTTCCCCAATCCAAGTAGCGAATCAATAACTGTTGTTTGGGATGATCCGGCTGTTGAATCAGTCAAAATATATGACATGAGTGGTCAACTCGTTTATAACGAATCTGTAGCAACCAATATTTTTGAAAAACACATCCCTGTTCACCATTTGCAATCGGGAATTTATTTGGTTCATTTACATGATAAAACTAGGAAGATTGTAATATCAAGGTAGGGTTGTTATTTGTTTAGTTTGGGTTACAATTAAAGTCGAAACAGTGTTGCACCCTGTAAAAGTGTAATCCAAAAACGAAAATTACAGTACTTCGTCAAGAATGAAAAAATTTCACCAATACAGTCCTTTAAGGACAATTATATGACTTAACTTACTCACCCGTTTTTTTTAATCACTTCTAAAAACTGGTCTCCATATTGCTCTAGCTTTTTGGCTCCGACTCCTGTGATTTCTAGAAATTTAGTTGCACTCTTTGGTCGAATAGCCACCATTTCTAATAAACTCACATCACTAAAAACAATGTATGCCGGAACATTTTCTTTTGTTGCGATTTCTGTTCGTAATGCGCGTAACTGCTCAAACAATTGACTCTCTTGTTCAGAAAGGTTTGCGTGAAGTACCTTTGGTTTTGTTTTTCCCGTAGAAGGACTAGCAGTCGACTTTTTAGTTTTTTTCACAAACGCTGCGATGTTTACTTTTGCCTTGTGAAACAACACTCTTTCTCCAAAGGAGGTGATTTTTAAACGAAAGTGTTCATCATATGCAATTTCTATTAGTCCAATATTTATGAACTGTGTAATAAAATGCTGCCAAGCATCTGCGCTCCAATCCTTCCCTACTCCGTAGGTCTTTAATTCTTGCAATTTTCTATCATAAATTTCAAACGATTTCGAACCACGCAATAATTGAATCAATACATTCAGATTTAATTGTTCGCGACTTCTTTTGATTCCAGAAAGTGCCATTTGAGCTAGGGTTGTCCCGTCTACAAATTCCGGAGGGTTTAAGCAAACATCACAGTTTCCACAATCTTCTTCTACCACTTCGCTGAAATAACTCAACAATATTTTCCGACGACAGGTTGGAGACTCTGCATATTCCAACATACGATTCAATTTTTGAATCAATACTTCTCGTTGGTTACTTTCTCTAGCAAAGTCCGCCAATAACTTCACATCCCTCATATTATAATACAACAATGCCTCGGCAGGTAAACCATCTCTACCCGCTCTACCAATTTCCTGATAATACCCTTCTACATTTTTAGGTAAATTATTATGAATCACCCAACGAACATTCGGTTTATCAATACCCATTCCAAAAGCAATTGTGGCTACAATAACTGGAATTCGATCAAAAATAAAATCCTCTTGAATACGTGACCTCTCCTCACTCGATAATCCTGCATGGTAATGCGCACAATGTATTCCATTATCGTTTAAAAAGGAACTCCACTCCTCTGTTTCTTTGCGAGAAAGACAATACATGATACCCGATTCATTTTGTTTCGATCGTATATAGTGTAAAATTTCAGGTTGTTTGTTTTTCTTGGGTTTATTGCCTTTTACAATCAACCGTATGTTGGGACGGTCAAAAGAGGTTAAAAACATGTTAGGATTATTCAAGCCTAGTTTCGTTTCTATTTCTTTTCTCGTTGCCTTATCTGCTGTTGCTGTCAAGGCTGCAAAAGGAATGTCTCCCCAATAATTTCTTAAATCAGCCAACTGGGTGTATTCTGGACGAAAATCATGTCCCCACATAGATACACAATGCGCTTCATCAATCGCTACACAACTCACTTTCAATCTTGAAATCCAACCATTTAATGAATTCACCAGCGTTTCTGGAGCGATATACAGTAATTTCCATTTTCCCTCCAATGCTAATTGAATGATATGGTTTTGTTCATCCATGGATTGACTGCTATTAATATAGGTAGCTGCGACGCCATTGGTTCTTAAACTTTCTACCTGATCCTTCATAAGTGAAATAAGCGGAGAAATAACCAAGGTTGTGTCTGGAAACAACAAAGCAGGAAGTTGAAAACAAATGGATTTTCCGCCACCTGTGGGCATAAGTACAATTGTATCTTTCCCGTCTAAAACAGACTCAATAATTTCTTGTTGCTGTGGTCTAAAACTCGCATATCCAAATGTATGCTTTAATTGCGTCAATAATTTTTGCTCCATAACAATTGAAGGTAACAAAAATTCTAAAGTTGAGCAATCAATCGCTGAAAATAAATTGGTGCATTTGATAGTCGTGAGCCATACCAAGAAAAATACTCCCCATCTACCAACACAACCTTCGTATTAGGACATTTTTCACGGATTTCTTTCAGGTGTTTTTCTTTAAATGGATAAGGCTCAGAACTTAGAAAAATAAAATCAGGGTTTACCTTTCTGATATCGGTAATTTCTGGATAACGATTTTCCATTTTCAACACATTCTCAAATCCCAATGTTTCTGTTAACAAATGGTCAATGAAAGTTTGGTTGGCAGCTCCCATATAAGGGTCTTTCCAAATAAGGTATAACACACTTTTTCCTTGGATTGATCTCAACATTGGTGAAGCCTTCAAGTCATCAAAAGCATCCTTAATCGACTGAACTATTTCTTTTGATTTTTCTTCTAAGTCAACCAGTCTTCCAATTTCTAACATCATTTGGAAGCTGTCTTCCAGGGTAAAAATATCGCTCATCCAAGTTGGAGCAATATTCTCTAGT
>SKHH01000089.1 GCA_007117055.1 Lishizhenia sp.
GTGCACGTTGTAACGGTGAACGATTACTTGGCTCGTCGTGATAGCGAATGGATGGGGCCATTGTATCAATTTCACGGCCTAAGCGTTGATTGTATTGATAAACACAAACCTAACTCGGAAGAGAGAAGAGCAGCCTACAAAGCAAACATTACTTTTGGTACCAATAATGAATTTGGTTTTGATTACTTGCGTGACAATATGTCAAGTGACATCTCTAATTTGGTTCAACGTAAACATCATTATGCAATTATCGATGAGGTCGATTCTGTTTTAATTGATGATGCAAGAACGCCATTAATTATTTCTGGACCAACTCCAAAAGGAGATCAACAGGAATATGTTGCTTTAAAACCCCAAGTAGAACGTGTAGTAAGTGCTCAAAAGGCATTGATTACAAAAGTACTGGCAGAAGCGAAGAAAGAATTAGCGGTGATCAACGAGCCGCTTGAAAACAAGAAAGAACAAAAAAGAAGATTAGAGGAAGGAGGGATTAAGCTATTACGTGCTTTCCGTGGATTACCTAAAAATAAAGCGTTAATAAAGTTTTTATCAGAGCCTGGTGTTAAGGCACATTTGCAAAAGACAGAGAACTTTTACATGGCTGAGCAAAACAAGCAAATGCCAATTATCGACAAAGAGCTTTATTTTGTAATTGATGAAAAAAATAACACCATCGACCTTACAGATAAGGGAATTGACTTGATTTCTGGAAAAGAAGATCCTAATTTTTACATTTTACCAGACATTGGAACGGAGTTAGCAAATCTTGAAAAGCAAGGGTTTGAAAACGAGGTGTTAGCGAATAAAAAAAGCGAGTTAATTCGCGATTATTCTATCAAATCAGAACGTATTCATAGTATAAATCAGCTGTTAAAAGCATACACGCTTTTTGAAAAAGAAGTCGAGTACGTTATTGTAGAGGATAAAGTAAAAATTGTAGATGAGTCTACTGGTCGTATAATGGAAGGTCGACGCTATTCGGATGGTTTACACCAAGCGATTGAAGCAAAAGAAAATGTAAAAGTAGAGGCCGCCACGCAAACGTATGCGAGTGTTTCGTTGCAAAATTACTTTAGAATGTACCATAAGTTATCAGGTATGACCGGTACAGCGGAAACAGAGGCTAAAGAGTTTTGGGACATTTATGAATTAGATGTTGTTGTAATTCCTACTAACAAGCCCATTGCACGTAAAGATTTAGAAGACTTCGTTTACAAAACGGGACGTGAAAAATACAATGCTGTTATTTTAGAGGTAGAGCGATTAGTCAAGGAAGGAAGACCTGTTTTGGTAGGTACAACAACGGTAGAAATTTCAGAGTTGTTGAGTAGAATGCTCCAAATGAAAGGCATTAAGCATAATGTATTAAACGCGAAACATCACCAACGAGAGTCAGAAATTGTTGCCGAAGCTGGAAAAGCTGGAGCGGTTACCATTGCAACAAACATGGCCGGTCGTGGTACAGACATTAAATTAGGCGAAGGTGTAAAGGAATCTGGAGGTTTAGCGATTGTGGGTACAGAAAGACACGATTCAAGACGAGTTGACCGTCAGTTACGTGGTCGTGCAGGACGTCAAGGAGACCCTGGTTCTTCTCAGTTTTTTGTTTCGTTGGAAGACGACCTCATGCGTAAATTTGGTTCTGAAAGAATTGCCAAACTAATGGATAGAATGGGACTTCAAGAAGGAGAGGTGATTCAACATAGAATGATTTCTAAGTCGATTGAAAGAGCTCAAAAGAAGGTAGAAGAAAATAACTTTGGTAGTCGTAAGCATTTGTTAGAATACGATGACGTGATGAATGCGCAACGTAAAGCGATTTATAGAAAACGTAAAAATGCTTTGTATGGTGAACGTTTGGATTTAGATATCGCCAACATGTTCTATGATACAGCGGAGTTCATCGTATCGAAGTTTAATGGAAAAGAGCAATTTGAGCAATTTGAGCTAGAATTAATCAAAGTGCTTGGTATTCAATCTCCTGTTCATGAAGAAGAGTTCGCAGGAAAAAATCAATTGGATGTAATTGAAAAGGTGTATGATGCTGCTTTAAACAAGTACGCACAGAAAAACGATAAAATTGCACAATTGGTATTTGAAAATGTGAAACAACATTATACACAACCAGAAAACAGAAACAAGCATATTCGCGTGCCATTTACCGATGGAAAGCGAGGACTAGAAATTTCAACTACGATTGAGAATGGATATGAATCCAATGGGAAGTCTATCGTGAAGGAGTTTGAAAAAGCAATTGTTCTTGGTTTAATCGATAACGAATGGAAAGAACACCTGCGCGAAATGGATGATTTGCGTCAATCTGTGCAACAAGCAAGACACGAACAAAAAGATCCATTGTTGGTTTATAAGCTAGAGTCTTTTAATCTATTCCGAGATATGCTCGATAGATTAAACCAAGACACGGTTGAGTTCTTAGTGAAAGGTGTAATTCCAGTGCAAGAAGCCCCACAAAATGTTCAGTCTCAAGCAGCAAAACAAGTGGATAATTATGCTCAAGCTAAAGTGGCTCAGCAATCGAATGAGGGTTCGTTTAGAGGCAGTGAGGGTTACGATGAAGCTATGGCAAATTCGCAACGCCAAAGTGCCCCAAAACCACAACCGATTGTTGCAGAAAAAAAAATAAATCGTAACGATCCTTGCCCTTGTGGTAGTGGAAAGAAATACAAGCAGTGTCACGGTAAATAAAAACGGGAGACGCTTTGCTGGAAAGTGTTTTCGTTACAAAGGGTAAAAACGAAAACGATGGGAAATGTCGCTGTTATTGGTGCAGGAGTAGGAGGTTTAGGGACTGCTATTCGATTAGCGAAGGCAGGAGAAAAAGTTACGGTTTTTGAAGCCAATGTTAATGTAGGGGGTAAAATAAACAATTTACAGTTAGGAGACTATCGTTTCGATATGGGACCTTCTGTTTTGACTGCACCGAAATACATTTTTGAGTTGTTTGAGCTTTGTAATCGTTCTTCTGTTGATTTTCCTGTGCAGCGATTAGAAACTCCTTTTCACTATTTTTTTCGGGATGGAACCAATATGAAACTCTCTGTTCATCGTGAAAAACTGCTGAAGGAATTTGAAGAAAAGTTGGGGGAAAACCCTACAGTCCTGAATCAATACTTGGAAAAAGCAAAATCGAATTACGAACATATTACTCCACTATTCATCGAGTCCTCGCTCCATTATTTCCCTGGTTTATTGAATAAACAGTTAGTAAAAGCCTTAGGACGCTTGCCCAAGTATCGTTTAAATACAACGATGCACAGCGAAAACGAGCAGACCTTCAACAACCCGAAAACACATCAA
>SKHH01000079.1 GCA_007117055.1 Lishizhenia sp.
AATTCCCAATCAAAACTATCTAATTCATGTTTAACACTCGAAAGTTCTCTACGTGAAAATTCAGGGAAATATAATGTTGCGGTAATCCCATAGGGAGATAAATCAATAGATTCAAATTCAGTGTACTCGTCTACATCAACACCTATTGATGGCGTGCAACCAAAAAACAATAGAAAGACAACAAAATGAACTATTAAAAAGTCACACTTTAGGTTCATACTGCAACAAAATATTATTTATCTAAAACTACCGCTTCCTCGCTATTATCATCATTATTATTATTCGAATCAGATTTCACTTCTTTTCCCTTCAGGTAGTCTGGAAGATCCATCCCAGCCATATTAAACACATCTTGTAATGGAGGAACAGACTGATAAAGGCCTGACAGGAAGTTTGCCGTAGATGTTTTACCATCTTTAGTGCCATTTCCATTTCCACCGTCCCACACAGTAACTTTGTCAATTTTAATATTTTTAATAGCTTCTGCCTGAGTTTTAACAAGTTCTGGCAACTTATCTGCAATTAACAATAATGCAGCATCCTTAGGATTATTTCCTGCTGCTTTCACTATTCGGTCTAATCCTTCTGCTTGTTTGGTTAGAATCTCATACAAACCTTGAGCTTCAGCCTGCTTTTTTAATAAAATTGCATCTGCCTCCCCTTTTGCAATTCTTCTGCGTTGCTCTGCTTCCGCCTCTGCTGAAATCTCAACTTTTTGCTTTTCAATTTCCGCAGGAACAACAACTTCAGCCGTTTGGAAAGCACGTTCTCTTTCGGCTCTTGCGCGTTCAGATTCCTGCTCCGCTGCATAAGCCTCTTCTAGTGCTTTTGCACGCTGTACTTTTTCAGCTGCAATGGCAGTTCGTTCTGCCTCTGCTTCACGCTGACGTCTAAGAGAGTCTGAGTTAGCAACTTGAATTTTTGCTGTATTTTCTCCATCTACTGCTCTTGCATCTGCATCTGCAACTCTTGTTCGTTGATCTTGAAGCGCCTCTGCTTCACCAATAGAACCATCTCTATTTTTCTCTGCTACTGTTCTTTTCGCATCGTTGATAGCATGTGCAGCAGCTTCTTTTCCTAATGCTTCAATATATCCGGATTCATCATTGATATCTGTAATATTCACATTAATCAATCGTAAACCAACTTTTTTAAGCTCTACTTCTACTCCATTAGATATATTGGTTAAAAATTTATCCCTATCCGAATTAATTTCTTCAATATCCATTGAAGCTACTACCAAACGAAGTTGACCAAAAATAATTTCTTTCGATAAATCTTGAATTTCCTGAAGACCTAATCCTAAGAGACGTTCCGCAGCATTTTGCATTACGCCTGGTTCAGTAGAAATACCAATCGTAAAACGCGACGGTACATTCACACGAATATTTTGCTTACTCAATGCGTTAACTAAGTTTACCTCAATTGAAATCGGAGTTAAATCCAAGTATTCATAATCTTGAATTACAGGCCAAATAAAAGAAGCTCCACCATGAATACATTTTGCAGATTCACCACCCCCTACTTTTCCGTATACCACGAGAATCTTGTCTGATGGACAACGCTTATAACGTTTAATAAACGAAAAAATCAGAATAAAAATAAATAGTATGGCAAAGCCTATTGCTATCAAGGAAGCAAACCCTTCAATTTCAGGAGTCCCTGTACCTGAAAAATCTAATTGTAAGAAAAATTGATTCATATCTTATATTTAATTTAACCTTTATCTTGTAATTTTTCAACTATCAAAATGCCGTTATTAGTAACCTCTTTTACTTCTACAACAGCACCTTGTGTTAAATCCTGTTTCTCATCTGTTATAGCTTCTAATTCTCTCAAAGCACCCTGTATTCTAACATTTACTCTTCCAATACTAGAACGCTTTGCTCCGATAGTCATATAAACATCTCCAATCGCTCCAATTGCATTCTTTACTACTAAGGTTCCCGAATCATTTAATCTACTCATTAGGAAAAACAAAGTAGCCATAACAAGCATCATTAATAACCCAGAAATAAAAGAAATAAAAATGGTCAGTCCTTTACCTAATCCTGCATCTAAACAAGCAATTCCAGCCCACCCAAATATAGTGAAAAAAGCGACCAAATTTTTAATAGTAAAAAAATGAAATCCACCTGTATCCATGTCAAAATCACTACCTATATCCGCATCGGCGTCGAAACCAACTCCAACAAAAGTAGAGACCAACATAACTAAAAACAATATAGAGCCAATGATTGCTATAAACCAAAACACCTTATCAAACCACTCTAAATTAGAAAACCATTCTATCATTGTACTTTTATTTTATAGAACTACATAGTTTTAATAAACTTTCATAAATCTAAGCAAAAAAACCATAAGTCATTCAAATCAAACTAAAGTTTATTGAAATAAATATCATCTATGTCACTAATCTAGCTCAATCTGCGTAAATTTGTATCATGAAAACAAAGACCCTTAAAAAGAACAAAGTGAATGTGGTTACCTTGGGGTGCTCTAAAAACCTGTTTGATTCAGAAGTTATGATGGCACAATTAAAGGCCAATAAGTTTGATGTTGAACACGAAGCAAAACAAGATGACTCAGAAATTGTAATCATAAACACATGTGGATTTATAGACAACGCCAAAGAGGAATCCATCAATACCATATTAAGGTATGCAGAAGCAAAAAAAGAGGGGCATGTAGAAAAAGTATATGTTACCGGTTGTCTTTCAGAACGCTACAAATCCGATCTTGAAAATGAAATTCCAGAAGTAGATGCTTATTTTGGAACACGAGAATTACCTCGTTTATTAAAAACATTGAAAGCAGACTATAAACATGAGTTGGTAGGTGAACGTCTATTAACAACTCCTTCGCATTATGCGTATTTCAAAATTGCAGAAGGATGTGACCGACCTTGTTCATTCTGTGCTATACCCTTAATGCGCGGAGGACACAAATCTACTCCAATTGAAGAGTTAGTGAAACAAGCAAAGTCATTGGCTGCTCAAGGAGTAAAAGAATTAATGTTAATTGCCCAAGATTTAACATACTACGGATTAGATCTTTATAAAAAACGAGCTTTAGCTGAATTATTAGATCGATTAGCTGATGTTGAAGGAATTGAATGGATACGATTACACTATGCGTTCCCTACGGGCTTTCCTATGGATGTGTTAGATGTCATGAATAATAGAAGTAATATTTGTAATTACCTAGACATGCCATTACAACATGGATCAACCAACATGCTGAAAGCCATGCGAAGAGGAACCACAAGAGAAAAGACAGAGACATTGATTTCCGAAATAAGAAATAAAGTCCCAGGT
>SKHH01000173.1 GCA_007117055.1 Lishizhenia sp.
GCAAAGCTATAATGTATACGTGCTAAAAACACTGTGTCTTGTAAAGATTCAAAATAATACAGACTTAACAAATAGCTTTCTCTAGCTAAAGTATAATTTTCAAACATAAAGTATGCTTTCCCTAATCGTTTTTGCACTCTCCCTATGGTTAGTTGATCCTTGATTTTGTAGAGTAAAACAAGTGCGTTTTGATAAAAGTAAATGGCTGTTTTCGGGTCGTTTTCTAGCATATTTATATAACCGATATTTGCCAAGCTAAGTCCCATTAATCGAGTTGCATGAACTGCTTTTGAGGTATTTCTAGACTGTTCGTAAAATTTCATTGCCAGCTCTCTATTTCCTAAATTAAGCTGGACATTTCCAAGCAATACTTGAACGGTAGCGCGATAATATGTGAAGTTATTTTTTTCTGCAAGCGCTAAAGCATTTTGAAATGATTCGTATGCGAGTTGATATTTAGCATTTCCGTCGTAACACTTGCCTAGTTGTATATAAGACCGAACTAAAAGGTCGTGAGGTACAGAGTTTGATTGTATGACAATTTCAAAGTAACGTATAGCCTCGTCATAGTTGTTCTCTTGCTTCTCTAATAGACCCAGAACAAATGTGGTGTAATGCTGATGATTTCCTGTGGAGTCTTTTACTAGGGCTAAAAGTCTTTTTTTGTCCTTATTATCTATAGCCTTATTCTGATAGGAAAGCCATTCACAATAATAAATAAACGCTTGGTCGTAATTTAAATGATTATTGAAGATGTTATAAGCTGTTGTATCTCTTTGACGCAAGCCTTGAAAATATTCTGTTTGTAGACGAGCAACTTGAATTTGTTCTTCTAGCTTAAGTGAAGAAAATAGAATAAGTTGAAAAGCAGAGTCAAGTTGTTTGTGATTTTGGTGAAAAAGCTGGTCCAACTTTGAAAGAAGCGTTATAGTATCCATTTTAGCAGGGGGCACGCTTTGTGATTCTGCGTTATCCTTTGCTTGAACAATATTGCTAGCGAAGAGAATACAAATTATAGTATACAACCACCTTAGTTTCATATTTTAACTACTTGCGATAACCTAAAATCAGTTATTAAAACGAAAAAATGATAAATAACTTAACTATCTTTTAAGATCATCCTTTTTAAGGGTATTCGTGGAAGGTAAATATAAGACAGAAAAATTAATATGGGTAAAGAAATAGTGTTAGAGTTCAAAATTTATTCCCGTACGAAATGAGAAAATAAATCGGGTAATAGGAACGATTGGACGGTCTTCAAATGAAAAGTTAAGGTGATTTGTTAGACTAAATCGCTTTGTTATTTTTGAATTCAAATTGATGTCTCCACTATATCTATTTCTAACACGATTGATATTAGAGTCATATCCCACTTGATAAAAAATAACACCATTTAAGTGAAACGCTTCGGTGAACTTATGGCGAAACACGAAAGAAGAGTTTGACTTTATGAAGTTGGCGTCTACGAAATCTTCATTTTCTGGATGTTGCCAACGTTCGAATTCGTAAAAGACTCCTGTTCCTATGAGTAGTTCTGAATTATCTCTATCCATTAATCTATACCTAAGGTTTGAACCAACGATAGCCCGGGGATTCAATCCTCGGAAATTATCATCTGAAACTTGAATGTATGATTCAAAGTTCAACCTGTTTTTTCGAAAAAAATTACTTCGTAAATGTATGTATCCAAAATTTAAAAAAGGATTTTCGTTAATTCTTAAAAAGTTACGGTGCGCAATAAAAATGAAAGCATGTTTTTTTGGTGTGTAGACAGAATGTAGTGAAAAATTGTAGCCAAATAGATTTACAGGGTTACTTTCTGACGCACTTCTATTGTTAAGGGTTAGACTTCCGTTGAGGTTGATAGCTAATTTATTAATAGAGTCTCCTTCTGTTCTGTATCGCTCCATATTTAGTATTTGTCCCATCGACCATGGACTAAGGAGTGTAAGAAATAGAACTAAAACTAATTGTCGAAATAAGTAAAACATTTAATTTTTTTTTGAACTACAAAAGTAGTGTTTTCAATAAAACAGGTGGGCAATTATTCATGATAAAGGTTTTTTGAATTCTGTATACTCTAGGGTGGAAAAATAACGCATAAAAAAACCGCTGTCGAAACAACGGTTTTTTAATTTGATATAATCTAATCCTCTATTGAATTACAAGTTTCTTTTTCCATGTCGCACTTCCATCCGATAGTTGCACGATGTAATAGCCTGACTTTTGACCAGCTACGTTAAGTTGGATTTCATTATTGAATTCACCTGCTTCATGCAAGATTACACGACCAGTAACGTCAATTAATGCAACCGATTCAATCATTGTGTTATCGCTCAGTTCGATGGTTACAATTTCAGAAGCTGGATTTGGGTACAGCTTAAAGATTTTACCATCCACTTCTTCAATATTCACCGTTGAAGTATAAGAGATCACATTGGATTCAGAAGCACAGCCATTTTCATTTGTGGCTATGATCCAGTAGTCCCCTGTTTCAATGATTTCAAGCGTTAATTCATCTGCTCCAGCGATAGGTTCCCCATCTTTGAACCATTGATACGAATAACCTAAATCTTCTGTTTCAAGGGTAGCAAAACCAAGGTCTTCATTGATAGTGATTATTGGAGCTTCGGGAGCCTCAAATACAGTTAATGTATCCGTAACCTCAATAGTGATGGTTGGTTTATTTATTTTGTATGTTAAATTTAACCCACCATTATTTCCAAAATTCGAAGTGGTTCCAAACGCAGTTACCGCTGGCATGACCAAATCGATACCTTCATCAGAATCTTCATCTCCGTCAACACAGTTGTCAGGGGCTTGCCCCGTAAGTTGGTCACCATCCCAGTCCCATACCATTAACTTATAAGGAGGATTGTCAAGCATTACATTCATGTTCCAAGTTGTCGGTAAATCACTGTCATTAGGATTGCTTTCTGTGGTGTAAACAAGCACATCATCTCCGTCATATAATTCTAAATATAAATCTACATTTCCATAAAGAAAAGCTACGTCAGTACAAGAAACAGAATTGACTTGTACTTCGCTTAAAAAGAAACCGAAAGTATCAATTACAGCAGTGTAATCAATGTAGTATTCCCCAGGAGAAGTATAGGTTTGTGGATTTGGATTTTCTAAATTAGATTGGTTTCCATTTCCGAAATCCCACGAATAAACAAATCCTGAGGTAAAGTCGGGAATAGGTGCGTATCCATCACTTGGAACATTGTTCGTGAATTCAATAGTTACATTATCACATCCTGATCCTGGTGTCATTGTAAACCCTTCGTTTTCTTGAAC
>SKHH01000272.1 GCA_007117055.1 Lishizhenia sp.
AAAGATTATTGGTCCTTTAAAAAAGGTAATTTTTCCCTCACTTGATGTAATTCGCTTTTTTGTAGCACGTGATATGTTATTGTTTCTTTATCGATTGTTTCAGCTAATATATTTCCTAAAGCATCTATAATGCTAGAATTACCGGAATAATCCAGCTCATTCGCATCTTTTCCAACACGATTTACTGCGGCAACGTAGCATTGATTTTCTATTGCTCGTGCTCGCAATAAGGCTTGCCAATGTGAAGCACGTTTTTTGGGCCAGTTTGCCACGTAAAGCAATACATCATAATCGAAATTTTCGTGCTGTACCTTGTTGCGTGCTAATTCTGGAAAGCGTAGGTCATAACAAACTTGCAACAAAAGCTTCCATCCTTTGTATGAAACGATAGTATTTTGCTTTCCAGGTGAAAAGTAATTATCCTCCTTGGCTAATGTAAATAACTTGCGCTTATCATAAAAATTTACTGCCCCACTTGGCTCTATGAAAACCATTCTATTGTAATAATTTCCTTCCTCCACAATGATTAAAGAGGCAACAATTGCACAATCATACTTGGCAGCCATTTTTGTCAACCATTGCACTCCTAACCCATCCATTGGCTCTGCCATTTCTTTCACACTCATGGTAAAACCGGTATGAAACATTTCGGGAAAAATAAGGATATCTGTATCGGTTGCTAAACCCTTTAGTTGCACTTCAAAATGTTTTAGGTTTTCCATTTTATCTTCCCAAAACTGAACCGTTTGAAAAAGTGCTATTTTTAAATCTGACATAATTTTTCAGTTGCTTGAATTATCGTTTCGTCGTCTTTGGCAAAACAAAAACGAATCAATTGATGGTCCGCTCCGTCTTGATTAAATCCAGAAATCGGAATGACAGCCACACCATGTTTTATGGTCATCTCTTTAGCGAATTCGATGTCACTTTTATCACTAATTGAAGTATATCGTGCAACTTGAAAATAGGAGCCTTCACAAGGTAACAATTCAAATCGGCTATTTTTCATTCGGTTGCGAAACAAATCTCTTTTAGACTGATAGAAACTACTTAGTTCCGATAAATCGGTTATTGAAAGGTAACGAGACAATGCTATTTGCGCAGTACTGTTGACACAAAACACGTTGAATTGATGCACTTTTTTTATTTCATCCAACAACGTGGATGAAGTGACTAAGTAACCAATTTTCCAACCCGTTACATGAAAAGTTTTGCCAAAAGAAGAAACGACAATGGTTCGTTCACGAATTTTTTCACGGGTGTGTATTGATATATGTGGTGCTTCGAAGAAAATAAATTCGTACACTTCATCAGAAAGCAATAAAAGATTGGGATACTTTTCCATGATTTGCTCAATGGCTTCAACATCCTCATTTTTAAACACCGTACCACTAGGATTATGGGGGTTATTGACAATTAACATCTTTGTTTTAGGATTAATGACATCCTCTACTTTTTGCCAATCTACCGAAAAATCTGAATTCATATTGATATGCACCGGTTTCGCTCCGCACAACTCTACCGCAGGCGCATAACAATCATACGAAGGATCTAATACAATGACCTCTTCCCCTTTGTGAACGAGCGCAAGAATTGTAGTAAAAATAGCTTGTGTTGCTCCGGCTGTAACCAGCACCTCTTTTTCTGCTTGTAAATCACGATTATAATGTGTTCGGACTTTATCCGTAATTTGATGCAACAACCCCGGAAAGCCTTGCATAGGAACATATTGGTGTGAATTTTCATCCAACACCCCATGATAAATGGATAATAATTCTTCGTTGACAGGAAAATTAGGGAAACCTTGAGAAAGATTAATCGCTTGATGATCCTGAGCCAACTTGGACATCACGGTAAAAATAGTTGTACCCACATTGGGCAGTTTTGAAGTAATTTTCATAGTTCATTTCCTTTCCTACGAATGTAATAGAAATTTTAAGAACCGATAATAGAATTGTGGCAGAGATAGAGGAGTAGTGATGTGATTTGAGTTTCGAATTCGTGTTTTTTTTGAGGGGTTTCATTAAAAATTTTTCTTTTTTTGACATAAAATATCAAGTGATAATTTTCAAATAGAAACCACCGGACAAATATTAAGAAACAAAAGACAAGAATTGGGGCTGCTTTTAAGACATGTGTCGTCTTATATTGATATAGACCAAGCAATATTGAGTAAAATAGAGAGAAATGAACGAAGTCCCACGAAAGAAATGTTGGGTCGACTTTCAGAGATTTTGAAAATTGATAAAGATGAGTTAATTGTTCTATTTACAAGCTATTGATCAGTTAAGAACAACCTATTTCAATACACCAGATTCAAAAAAAGCAAACGAATTATTTGACCAGTTGAAAAACAATTATCCTAGATAGAATTAGGGCAAGAAATATAAACGTTATTGAGGTAAGGATGTAAAGTACTTTTAATTGCAAAAAATGTTTTCTAATAACTCCTCCATCTTTTCAAAACGATGATTGGTCGCATAATTATAGAATTTATTGGGAACCTGATATTTTTCAATATAGCTTAAGAAATCCTCAAAGGATAGTAACTCATCTGATTCAGCAAGATGAATGGTATAGTTTTTTCCTCGGTATTTCTTAAAAGCTAATTTCAAGTAATAAGTTATGCTAATAATGAAAACTAATGCTTAATGTTCCCCTCCACCAAAAACCACCGTGTAAGCAGCACCGAAGGTAATCCACCCATGCGTTTTTTCTTGAGCTGACATCCTCAGAAGTTTATTGATACTGAATTGAGTGTCGATATAATTTCTTTGTGCACAACACCAAAAAAACTATTAATTGGCTACTTAACCGTCCGAATATCATGACATTTGGTATTAATAGTATTCGTTTTTAACTAAAAAACAAACTTTATTCGACAGAAAAATAACCGCTTACGAATTCAAGTGGAAGTAAAAAAAACGTAAAGTTTCCTCAAAAGTTTATAGACGCTTACAAAGCAGAGGCAAGAGTAATTTATACCGATAATCACTATGAGTTTATTGATTGAAGTAGGATTTTATCACCACGAATAATTTACAGCTAATGCATGCTAAACGACAAATACCCTTACTTTGTTATATAAAAACAAGTATTTAACCCTCAGGGCAAACTCATACTTCATTGATTTTGAGAAATAGCTTCTGATTAGAGTAGAAATTGTAACTTTGAATGTCGGGCTCTCGATACATTTCGACTCCATATTATTCCGTCGAAACACTTACCTCGACAGGCTCGGCACACCGCGATCACCTCATACTTATAAGTCTTTAATTGTATTTGTTTTGTG
>SKHH01000167.1 GCA_007117055.1 Lishizhenia sp.
AAAAAATATTTTGCAGCGCTTTATGCGCATACTGACATAGAAAAAGAACCGGCTTCGGGGGGAAGACAAATGGGAGGTCATTATGCTACTCGTAATATCGATGAAAACGGTGAGTGGAAAAATTTAATGGAGCAGAAAAATAGCTCTGCTGATATCTCACCAACTGCTGGTCAAATGCCAAGACTTTTAGGATTGGCACAAGCTTCGAAAGTGTATCGCAATCACGAAGGGTTGGTGAATAACGATGCTTTCAAGCTATTTACAAATGACGGTAATGAAGTCGCGTTTGGAACCATTGGTGATGCAAGTACTTCAGAAGGACCTTTTTGGGAAACTATGAATGCTGCAGGAGTGCTTCAAGTTCCTATGGTTATGTCTGTTTGGGATGATGGCTACGGTATATCTGTTTCGAAAAAATACCAAACCACTAAAGAAAGTATATCCGAAGCCTTAGCTGGTTTTCAACGAACTAAAGATAAACCTGGTTTTGAAATTTTTACAACGAAAGGATGGGATTATCCACACCTAGTAGCTACCTATGAAAAAGCCGTTCGTATCGCTCGAGAAGATCATGTTCCTGTATTAGTGCATGTTCAAGAAGTCAATCAACCACAAGGTCATTCGACTTCAGGATCTCATGAAAGGTATAAATCGCCGGGTCGTATGCAATGGGAACAGGATTTTGATTGTATTGCCAAGTTTAAAGAGTTTATTTTGAATTTCTCGGCTGATGGTAATACTATTGCTTCAGCAGAAGAACTGGAAGCGATTGAAAAAGAAGCAAAAAAACACGTTAGAAATAGTAAAACAGAAGCTTGGAAAGAGTTTACAGATTCGATCAAACAGGATATCAGTGAGGCGCTTCAGTTAATGAAAGCAGTTGCTGGTAAGAGTCAAAATAAAGTATTTGTTGAAAAAGAAATTGAATCACTCGAAAAAGCGTTTGAACCTATTCGTAAAGATATTTTTAATACTGTTCGTGCCGTTATTCGTTTAGTAAGGGGTGAAAATCACCCTGAACGCACTCAGCTTATCAATTGGTTAGCGGCTAAAACTGATCAGAACTTCGATAGATACAGTTCTCACTTGTACTCACAATCGAAGTATGCTGCGTTGAATATAGAACCTATAGCTGCTGAATACAACAACGAGGGTAGAGTAGAGGATGGTAGAATTGTATTAAGAGATAATTTTGAGGTGCTTTTTAATAAACATCCTGAAATAATCACTTTTGGTGAGGATACTGGGAAGATTGGTGGTGTAAATCAGTCGATGGAAGGAATGCAAGAAAAGTTTGGAGACCTTCGTGTTTCAGATACGGGTATTCGTGAATGTTCTATCATTGGACAAGGAATTGGTATGGCACTTCGTGGTCTTCGTCCCATTGCTGAAATTCAGTACTTGGATTATTTATTGTATGCAATTCAAATTTTATCGGACGATTTAGCGACCTTACAATATCGAACTAAAGGAGGACAAAAAGCACCTTTAATTGTTCGAACAAGAGGGCATCGCTTAGAGGGGATTTGGCACTCAGGTAGTCCAATGGGTATGATTATTAATGCCCTTAGAGGAATGTATGTATGTGTTCCGCGAAATATGACACAGGCAGCAGGAATGTACAATACTTTAATAGCTTCTGATGATCCCGCATTGGTTATTGAACCGTTGAATGGGTACAGAACGAAAGAAGCTATTCCTTCTAATCTAGGAGAGTTTAGAGTGGCTCTTGGAAAAGTAGATATTGTTCAAGAAGGTACGGACTTAACTTTGGTGAGTTATGGTTCAACATTTAATTTGTGTAAAGAAGCGACAAAATTATTAGCTCAAGCTGGAGTAAGTGTGGAGTTGATTGATGTTCAAACCTTATTGCCTTTCGATTTAGATCATGATATCGCCCAGTCTTTAGAAAAGACAAATCGATTGGTGATTGTAGACGAAGATGTGTCTAGCGGTGCGACTGCCTTCATGCTTGATCAAATTTTGGTGAAGCAAAAAGGGTATTACCATTTAGATAGCGAACCTGTAACGCTTAGCGCTAAAGATCATCGGCCTGCTTACAGTACGGATGGAGATTATTTTTCAAAACCAAGCATAGATGATATTTTTGATGTAGCTTACGAATTAATGTCAGAATCAAATCCAGATGAATTTAAACCTTTATATTCGTAATTGATGTTGCGTAAAATCGCTTCCATATTGATGATTACCGTGTTAATGGCTCAGCTTTCCTCGAAGCTGTTTATGGAAGTCCATTTTATGTTGAATCAAGAAGAAATCATCGAAGCTTTCTGTGTAAATAAAGATAAAGAAGAGCTGCAGTGTAATGGAAAATGTTATTTGGCAGAGCAATTGAAAAAAGTAGATTATTCCGATAGTAAAGACCCAGAATCGAATACTTCAGATAGTAATTCAAACAACAAACGCAACACTGCATTAGATTATGTTGAGTCCTTTCAAGTTGGATGGAATTTGACTTTTCCAAAGTTTGAGAAAGAAAACATACGTGAGATAGTTTCGTTCTACGATTTCTCAAACGTTAGCGCTATTTTTCATCCTCCCCAGTTTATCTAATTAATAGATGAATGGTTAATTTGGTACATTGTGCCATGATTTACGGATGAAAAAAATCCTCAATTCGAGGTAAATAAATATGTTTAATAAAAGTATTAGTGTAATGGCAATGCTATTGTTGTCACTACAAAGTGTAGCTTGCGATGTGTGCGGTTGCGCAATCAATCCAGGTGGAGGCGAAATTGTTCCAGGTATGTTTCAACATTATTTTGGAGCTCGCTCAAATATCAGAAGTTTTAGCAGTCAACATTTGACGCTTTTCGAAGATGAAATTCCTTTGAAAACAGAGGAGTGGTTTCATACCACCGAGTTTCATTTTCGATATTCACCCCATCGAAGGGTTCAAATTTTTGGATTTGTTCCTATTAACGCATTATGGAAATTAGAAGAGGAGGTAATGCATACCATTCAAGGAATGGGCGATTTTCGTCTAAGAGCGAATTATGTGGTAATTGATAAAAAGGACGATGAAAGTGGCAAACCTCTTATGAACTTATTTTTAGGGTCTAGTTTAAAAATGCCAACTGGAAGAAGTGAGTATCGAAACACACAAGAGCAATCTCTATTTCACCGCAATATGCTTCCAGGAACTGGTTCGTGGGATGTTGCAGGACATTTCGATTTTGTATATGGTAAAAATAACTTCGGAGGAATGTTAAATGCTACATACATGTGGAGAGGTAGCAATAATTACCAATATGATTTTGGAAACCTTTTTGTAAGTCAACTCACCGGTTTTTACAAGCACAAAATGAATGGTTCTTCTTTTTTATTTGAACTAGGCGTGAGTTTTGTCGACATGCAACCTGACTTGGACACTAGATGGAACGAATTGCAGGTATATTCTCAGGGAACTATGCTAGCTCCAATGGCTAGAGTTTCTTACTTTAAAAATAATTGGATGTTTCAGACTTCTGCAAATAAAGCCGCTTGGGAGGATATGGCGCAAGGTCAAGTAAGTCATAATTATCACTTGGAAGTAGGAGTGATGTACTTTATTAATGGAAAATAAGAAATGATGGGTTGTTGTTACAACTCTTAAATAATCGGTAAAATTTAAAAGATGAAAAATAATACGATAAAACTATTGTCAGCACTATTGTTATTCGTGTTTTTTGTAGGGTGTAAAAAAGAGGAAGAAAAAAAGGAAGAAAGATCTTTTGAAGTAAGTATTCAAAGTCCTACGGATGGAGCACAAGTTTCCATGGGGGAATCACTAACCATATCAGCTCGAGTAGAAGGTGATTTTGAACTACACGGTTATGAGGTGATTATCTATCCTGAAGGAGAAAGTGAAAATGAATTGTTTCGTGTGAACAAACATGTTCATGGGGAACTCATCGAAGTGAGTGAAACATGGGAAGTGGACGTGACTTCTCCAACGAATTGTACGCTTAAAGTACTGGGTGCTGGTGATCATTCGATGGAGCTTGTTGAAAGTGCAAAAGTGAATTTTAGTGTGGTAGAGTAAATTGTAGAGATATGCGAAAAAATATTAATAGAATTATTACACTGTTATTGTTGTTCACTTCATGTAAAAAAGAAGCGTTCGATCCTTTTGAAGGTATAGATGTCGATCATGGGGGCTATTTATGTGAAAGAGAAATGAATATTGAATTACTCTCACCAATAGATGGAGACACTATCGAAATAAATAGTAACCTAATCATTCAGGGAGAAATAACGGGGAACTTTAATCTACACGGTTATAGTTTAAGGATATATGATAAGCAGGAAAACAGTGAGCTAATTTGGGTAAAAAACAAACACACTCATGGAGAGTTAATTCAATTTGATGAAGTTTGGAATAATAATTTAACGAATCCTACTGAAATTGTATTAGAGGTTTTTGCTGTTGGAAACCATGAAGGCACAATGGACATGAGCAAACGTATTTCACTATATGTGAAGTGAATCTTAGTTACTATTAAAAAAGGGTGTTCCTAATTACGAGACACCCTTTTTAAATATGATAAGAATTTATTTTAAACCAAACTCAACTTATTTTAGGCATTTAAAATAATCAAATGGCTCTAGACAATCATTACAGGTGTAATGCGCTTTACAAGCCGTGCTTCCAAATTGTGAAACCATTCTTGTGTTGGTTGAATTACAACTGGGGCAGGGGACTGGTGTTTGTTCTGCAAATAAAACAGACTTGTCCACCTCATTTACAGGAGGAGCAATACCATATTCCTTTAGTTTTCTGCGGCCATTTTCCGAAAGCCAGTCAGTAGTCCATGCAGGTGAAAGAACCGTCTTTACTTGCGCTCTTATCCCTTCTTGTTCTAAACGTTCTTTAATTCCTTCTTCAATGACTTGCATAGCAGGACATCCCGAATAAGTGGGAGTTATGGTTATTAACCATGAATTATTCTCAATGTTTTCAATTTCACGGACAACACCCAAATCTACAACTGATAACACAGGAACTTCAGGATCCTTGACATCTTCGAGAAAATTCCATAGGTCTTGCGATTGTAATTCTTGTGTTGTCATATTATATTTTTTTTACCACTCCATTCCTGGATATGTTCGCTGCATATATTGTAATTCAGCCAAAAGAAATCCTAAATGTTCAGAATGGACTCCTTTTCTACCTCCGTCTAACTGCCACATTTTTTCTGGCAATGAAAGAGTAGCTTCTGATAAAACAGCGTTAATATTATTGTAGTATTCTTCTTTAAATGAAGCAGTATCCGCTGCAATTCCCTCTTTGATTAGTATTTCGTCCACTTCATCTTGATAGAAAAGCTCTTCAATATATCTAGATAAATCTGTTACAGATTCTTGCACACGATTATGTGATTCTTCTGTGCCATCACCAAGTCGAATAACCCATTCAGAAGAATGTTTTAGATGGTACTTCACTTCTTTAATTGACTTTTCTGCAATAGCTGCTATCTGTTCGTCAGCGGAATTCATCAATCGTTCATACAGTAAGCTTTGGAAGTGATCAAAGAGAAATTGACGAACGATAGTTTTTCCAAAATCTCCATTTGTTTGTTCAACAAGTAAAACGTTTTTGTATTCTCTTTCCAATCTTAAAAAAGCGAGATCATCTTCGTTTCTCCCTTTGTTTTCAACTTCTGCAGCGTATTGATAAAGTTCAGTTGCTTGACCTATCAAATCCAATGCAAGATTCGTTAATGCGATATCTTCTTCCAGTACAGGTCCGTGACCACACCATTCGGATAAACGGTGCCCCAATATTAACGTATCATCCGCTTTACGCAATACGTATTCAAATAATGCTTCTTGTTTTGTCATAATTAATTTTTAAACCACTTTAAACAGAGGTATATCCATAACACAAAAGGAATTTTACTTACATGTGAGAAACTCCATCTGGAACGTCATAAAAAGTTGGATGACGGTATGCTTTGGAGTTCGCTGGCTCAAATAATGGCCCTGCTTCACTGGGGTCTGAAGCTACTACATTAGCCGATTCAACCACCCAAATACTTACACCTTCACTACGTCGAGTATAAACATCTCTAGCATTATTAATAGCCATTTCTGCGTCAGCCGCTCTTAAGCTACCTGCGTGTTTGTGACTTAAACCTTGCTTACTTCTGATAAATACCTCCCAAAGAGGCCATTCTTTCTTACTCATAATAGATACTATTTAATGTTTTAAGATGCTTTTCTTTTTGCTCTTTTTTCAGCGTATGCATTAGCAGCTTCTCTGACCCATGCACCGTCTTCTTTAGCTTTACGTCTTGCATCTACACGCTCTTTGTTACAAGGCCCATAACCTTCAACAACTTGCCAAAACTCGTTCCAATTTATTTCGCCAAATTCATAATGACCGGTTTCCTCATTCCATTTTAAATCTGGGTCGGGTACTTTAAGTCCAATTAGCTCTGCCTGTGGTACAGTAACATCAACAAATTGCTGACGTAATTCATCATTTGTATGACGTTTGATTTTCCATTTCATAGACTGTGCTGTATGCTTTGAATCAGCATCACTCGGTCCAAACATCATTAATGCAGGCCACCACCAGCGATTTAAAGATTCTTGAGCCATTTCTTTTTGCTCAGGAGTACCAGTAGCTAATTTGGTTACAATTTCATAACCTTGTCGTTGGTGAAAAGATTCCTCTTTACACACCCTAACCATTGCACGCGCATAAGGTCCGTAAGAACATCGACATAGCGGGACTTGATTCATAATGGCCGCACCATCGACTAGCCATCCAATCATTCCCATATCTGCCCACGTTAGAGAAGGATAGTTAAAAATACTGGAATACTTTGCTTTACCACTATGTAAGTCATCAATCGTTTCTTCACGGTCAGCTCCAAGTGTTTCAACAGCGCTATATAAGTACAATCCATGACCCGCCTCATCTTGAATTTTAGCTAACAGTACAGCCTTTCTTCTTAAATTAGGAGCTCTAGTCACCCAATTCCCCTCTGGTAATTGACCTACAATTTCAGAGTGAGCATGCTGTGAAATTTGTCGAATCAATGTTTTTCTGTATGCTTCAGGCATGTAGTCCTTTGGTTCAATTTTAATTTCGTTGTCAATTTTCTCTTGAAATTTTCTATCTAATTCATTGATGTTTAAATCTTTCATAGCTTCTAATTTTAATTTTTTTGTTATAAAGTTAAGCAAAGTAGCTCGACAAATTTAACAAAAAAACAGAAAGGTAGTTTTGTCATCTAATATGATTTTAATCATTTTACAACGAATTAATAATATTAAAATGACATTTGTCACAATTCAATTTAATTTCCCATAATTCATCTATCTAAAGCAAGAAGTTTATATTTTTGCGACATATCAAATGAAAAGTTATGAACCCTACATTTAATAAGTTAATAGTTAAGGAAGTACGTAAGGAAACAGATGAGTGTGTTTCTATAGCTTTCAATATAGAGGATGCGATAAAGTCTCATTATGAGTTTAAGCCAGGTCAATACCTAACATTACGTACCGATATCGATGGAGAGGATGTGCGTAGATCATATTCCATTTGTGCTGGTTTAAATGATGGAGAACTCCGTGTAGCTGTTAAAAAGGTGCCTTTTGGTAAGTTTTCATCTTTCGCTAACGATTCGATTCAAGCAGGGGATGAACTTTTAGTGATGACTCCAATGGGTACATTTACAACAGATTTTGATTTAGCTACAGAAAAATCGTTTGTTTTCTTTGCTGCAGGTAGCGGAATAACTCCAGTACTGTCGTTAATTAAAAGTATTCTAGAAACTTCTCCAAAAAGTGACATCACACTATTTTATGGTAACAAAGGTTTTGAAACAATTATTTTTAGAGAAGCACTAGAAAATTTAAAAAGTACTTACTTAAATAGATTTTCTCTGATTCATATTTTTTCAGAAGAAAACACTGGTAACCCATTACAAAACGGAATATTTGATAAAGAAAAGGTGGATCTACTTCATAAGGCTTTTTTAGAAACTCAGGAAGTGGATGAAATCTTTATATGTGGACCAGAACCTATCATTCATACAATCAGTGACTTTTATTCCTCTAAAGGTCTTTCCAAGGATCAAATTCACTTTGAGCTTTTTACTTCACCTACTCAGAAGAAATCATTTGATGATACAGCTTCTAAGCCAGAAAAGCAGATAAATGCGAATGTTAAAATTATTTTAGATGGGGAGGAAACATTAATTTCTCTTGATTCTGACGGTGAATCTATTTTGGAAGCAGGTTACAAGGCAGGAGCTGACTTACCTTTTGCTTGTAAGGGTGGTGTTTGTTGTACTTGTAAAGCTAAAGTGCTGGAAGGGAGTGCTTCAATGGATGTAAATTATGCACTTGAAAAAGATGAAGTAGAGGCAGGTTATATTTTGACTTGTCAAGCACACCCCACGAGTGATAAAATTGTTGTTTCTTTTGATGACTAAAAGACAATTTTTTCTTTTACAATTATTAATTTTGTATTCAATTAGTGG
Source organism: Lishizhenia sp. (assembly GCA_007117055.1). Taxonomy (GTDB): domain Bacteria; phylum Bacteroidota; class Bacteroidia; order Flavobacteriales_D; family Crocinitomicaceae; genus CSBr16-161. The sequence goes on from SKHH01000167.1 coordinate 8,502, forward strand.
CATTCTTTTGAATGCCTTTTTTAGTTTAATAATTCTTTTATGGGAGTATTTAATAAGTTATTTGGTAGCAAAAAGAAAGATACTGAAAATTCAATAAAATCTGATTTTCACATTGTAAAAGTACTTCAGATAAGTAAATTAACCAAAGAATCAGTTAAGGTTACGTTTGATATTTCGAACGATGCTGCACCTGATTTTAAGTTTATTCCGGGTCAGTATATTGATGTTAAGTTAAAACTTGATGGTAAAGAAGAGATTAGATCTTATTCTATCTGTTCAGGATTGAACGAACCCTTAAGTATTGGTATAAAGAAAGTAGAAGGTGGAAAGGTGTCGACTTATATAAACAATTGTTTGAAAATAGGGGATGACTTGTCTATAAGTATTCCTCGGGGGAATTTTAAGTTAAATGACCCAAACAAAAATTATGTAGCTTTTGCTGCTGGAAGTGGTATTACACCTATTCTTTCTATTGCCAAGGAAATTGCGCAGTCAGAAAATGGCGGTTTGGATTTGTTTTACGCAAATAAAACAGCAGACGCAATAATGTTTTTAGAGGAGTTACACCAACTTCAATCTGATAAGGTAAGAATTCATTATTCGCTATCGCAAGAGGAGAAGGAGGGGTTTATAAAAGGTAGATTTTCCCAAGAGAATATTCAGAAAGTAATTAAAAATGATTTAAGTCTATTGAAAAAAGAGGGCTATTTCATTTGTGGTCCCGAAGAGATGATTGTTAATGCTGAAAAAGTCTTGAAGGAGTTTGGTGTTTCTGGAGATAAAATTCATTTTGAATTGTTCACTACACCTGTTCTAATGAAAGGAAATGTTACAATTGATGCAATACTGACTGAGTTTAGCGGTATTTCTCAAGTAAAGGTAATTCTTGATGATGAGGAGTTTGATTTTGAACTAGCGACAGACGGAGGTACGATCTTGAATGAAGCAGAAGCGTTTGGAGTAGATGCTCCTTACTCCTGTAGAGGAGGGGTGTGCTGTACTTGTAAAGCTAAAGTTATAGAAGGAATAGTGAAAATGGATGCTAACTTGGCTTTGACAGATGGAGAAATTAAAGACGGTTATGTCCTAAGCTGTCAAGCTCATCCAGCTTCTGAGAAAGTAGTAATTAGTTATGATGAATAAGAAAGTTTTTCTGGTAATCGGAGCGAGTAGAGGTATTGGTAAAGCTTTGGTTGAAATCATTGCCAAAGACCCAAATAATAGTGTTATTGCTTTAGCACGAAGTAAACACAGTTTGGAGAATTACTTTGATGGATTTTCAAATGTACATTCAGATTTTATTGATTTACAAAGTGATTCCCTAAAAGAGGACTTATCTAATGTGTTAAACTCTTATGATCGCATTGATTACATGATTAACAATGCTGGGAAACTGGTAAACAAACCGTTTTTAGAACTCACTCAGGAAGATTTTGATACGTGTTATCAAATTAATGTCATTGGTGTAATGAAATCGGTGCAAGTTGCTGTTCCTAAGATGTTAACGTTTGGTGGACATGTTGTAAATATTTCTACAGTAGGAGCTTTTCAAGGCTCAGTAAAATTCCCCGGTTTAACGGCTTACTCTACTTCAAAAGCAGCTGTTACGTCATTCACGGAGTTGTTTTCGGAAGAGTATAAAAAGACGAAAATAACCATGAATTGTTTATGCTTAGGAGCTGTGCAAACAGAAATGCTGGAAGAAGCTTTTCCTGGCTATAAGGCGTCTATATCTGCAGAAAGTATGGCCAAATACATTTACGACTTTACAACAACAGCTCACAAATATATGTCTGGAAAAATCATTCCAGTTAGTTTATCCACACCTTAAAGAAGCTGAAATCCGATTTGTACTTTACAATATTTTAATTAAAAATCATCATTAGATTATTCTTAAGTGTTTCGACTAATTACTTTATCAAAGTAACATGTCCTATAAACTCACGGGTATCGCCTTCTTCCCTTGTGTCTACTAAAATTTTCCAAACATAAACACCATCTTTTACAATATTTCCTCCGTAAGTTCCATCCCAACCAATATCTGCATTTCTAGATTCAAACACTACTTCACCCCATCTATTGAAAATCAGCAGTGTATAGCTTTGAGGATCATAACCAGAAGTTAAAACTGGCTTAAAAGTTTCATTGAATTGATCTCCATCAGGAGTGAATGCATTAGGGACATAAATGATTAAATCTTCTTTTACTCGAATTACTTGAGAAATTGAATCAGAACACCCGTTTTCGGTAAAGGCATAAAGTGTTACAATATAATTTCCAGCATTATCAAATGGGAAAGTATGACTAGGGTTTACTACATTGGACTGGTTTCCATCTCCAAAATTCCATGTATAATCTGTAGCTCCATTCGACTCATTCCAGAATTGTACATTTGAGTTAACTGTTGTAACTTCATAGTCACTAGCATAAAAATCCGCATTTGGATTTGCGTCAATACAAACATAAGATGCTAAATCTAGTTCTGTTACACACCCTTGTTCGGACACTACTCGTAGATTAGCATCTATACATCCAATCGTATTGAAGTTGTAACTGAAATCATTACAGGTTGTAAATGTCTCTCCCGTTTCAAATGTCCAGTTACAACTTTGTAGGTTATCATTAGTATAGATATTGAAATCACCACTTTCGCCTTCGCAAAGTTTCAAGTCATCATTTAAGAAAATTTCTGGTAATGGATTTCCTTCTAGAGAAATAGAGTCAATAATAGTACAACCATTTGCATCAGTCATTGTTAAAATATAAGTACCTACACCTATGTTATTTAATGAGGACGTATTTTGTGGTGGATTTGTATTCCATGAGTAATCATAAGGAGAAGTTCCACCAGCTCCATTTGCACTAACACCCCCGTCTTCATTTCCTTCACAACTAACCGCAAAACCATTATAGTCCGTTGTTATGTCAATTGTAACATCAACTGGATTTGGTTGAGTTAATGTGATGTTTGTTGAATTCACACAACCATTTAAATCTTCAATCTCAATAGTATAAGTTCCTGCGGAAAAGTCTTCTAGATCAAATGTTGCTTCAGAAGTGATCAACTCTTCATTATCCCAGCTAATAATATACTCTGGATTTCCTCCAGTAATGGATACTGTTATTATTCCGTCACTTTCATTAAAACAGCTGATATCAGCACCATTGTAGTTCGAACTGACAAATACGTCTATTTCCAGTGGAGTAGGTTCTACAAGCGTAATAGCAGTTGAAATCGTACAACCGTTAACATCTGTAGCTGTTACGTTATATGTTCCAGCCTCAAGATCTGATAAATCTTCATCTGTTGAAGTAAATCCATTTGGTCCAGTCCACGCATAGGTATACGTTGGTGACCCTTCAGAAATTTCAAGGTCAATGCTACCGTCACTTTCTCCGTGACAAGAAATGTTATCACCAGATGGATATTCGAAAGCTGAAATAGTTTCTTCTAGTGGAGTAGGCTGAGTAATTTCAATTGTAATCAGTTCAATCTCACAATCGGTATTGTCCGCATCTCGAATAATCACAACGTAGTCATCTGGAGTTAGACCGCTATACGCTAAATCAGATTCCCAAGTAGTACCGTTATCAAT